>JBGSIF010000147.1:0-12799 GCA_041742635.1 Phycisphaerales bacterium | reverse complement strand
GCGACATCGCCGGCACGATCGCCTCACGCCTCTCCCCACAGCGTACCGCCGTCGCTTCCAAACCCCAGTCCGAGTGGTACGCACGCCAGCAAACCGCCAACACCGCCCTGCGCTCCTCCCAGACCGCCAACATGGTTCCGTCCGACTACGCCCCCGGCTCGGATATCTCCCAAGGCATGATGGCTCCTTATTGGGTTGCTACAGGTAACGACGAGCCGGAACTCTTCCTCCTCCGCGTCGTCCGCATCCGCAATGAAGACCTGACCCAAGGCGTCTGGATCGACTGGCCCCAACTCCGCGCCGCTCTGCTCGCCAGCATCAGCGACCTCCTCCCAGCGGCTCAGTTGCTCCCCGACCTGCACCCTTCCGCGATCCCGGAACGCACCCTCGCCGGCATCCGCGCCACCCTCGTTACCCAGGACACGCCCGCCGCCGCGATCACCGGCCTCACGCCCATGCGCAAGTCGCTGCTGATCGCGTGGTCCGCGGTGCTCGTCGCGTTGCTGGCCATCGGCATCGTCCTGCACGCGACCATGGAACTCGGCGAACGCCGCGGGCAGTTCGTTTCCGCCGTCACTCACGAACTCCGAACCCCGCTCACCACCTTCTGCCTCTATTCCGAAATGCTCGCCGACGGCATGGTCCGTGACGAAACCGCCAAACGCGAGTACCTCTTCACCCTCAAGCGCGAATCACAGCGCCTCGCCAAGATCGTCGAGAACGTCCTCTGCTACGCACGCCTCGCCGAAGTCCGCGCCCCCACCCGCGTCGAAGACGTCGAGGCCGGCGACCTCTTCGCCCGCATCGCGGCTTCCCTTGACCGCCGCGCCGCCGAGTCCGGTATGGAACTCTCGCTCGATCTCGCCGCCGCACGCGGCGCCCTTCTGCACATCGATCCCCAAACCGTCGAACGCATCCTCCTCAACCTCGTCGAGAACGCTTGTCGATACGCTGCGGATTTCACCCCGCCCGATGCCCCACCAGGCACACACCCCGACTCGCGAATCCATATCCTCGCTGCCACCTCCCGCGACGAACTCCGAATCATCGTCGCCGACCACGGCCCCGGTGTCCCCCCCGAACTGCGACACAAACTCTTCCGCGCCTTCAATCGCGCGGGCCGAGAAACCAACAACGCCGCCCCCGGCCTCGGACTCGGCCTGTCCCTCTCACGCGGCCTCGCGCGATCCCTCGGCGGCGACCTCCGCCTCCTCGATCACTCCCCCGTCTCTCGCGGCGCTGCGTTCGAACTCCGCCTCCCCGCCGAAGTCGCCGCATCGCTCTCGCCCGCCGCCGCCGCCATCACCTGATCACTCTTCGGTGGTCCGACGGTCCCTCGTCGGTCTTCGAGAACTCACCCAAACCCTGCGACGCCTGATTTGCTCAGACTCCCGAGTTGATGCACTCGGTTTTCTCTCGGTTCGATAACTGACATCTTTTCCACGCCCACGTCCCGCCCTCCTCAAACTTAATACAAACCCCTGTCGGCAAATACTGTGGCCAATGGCCGCCAGAAGCCACGTATGTGTGTCCCCGCACCACCTTTATCGGGCAATCCCCCATCGATCACTGATAACTTGGGCACTTCCGTAATTATGCTTTGCATTGACCCCGAACATCGGCTAGACTTTTACAGAGAGGTCCATCCACGGTGGTGATGTGCATATTCAAGCACCACATCCCGAACATTTATTAGGCTGCACGCGCCGCCCGGCTATTCCTGTGCGCCGCGCCTTCACCCTCGTCGAACTCGTCATCTCCCTCGCCATCATCGCTGTCATGATCGCTCTCATCCTCCCCGCGATCCGTGGCACCGTCCTCTCGTCTCGCAGTTTCAAGTGCCAGATGGCACAGCGCAGCGTCGCCTTCAGTTTTTCCATCTTCGCTGATGAAAGCCTCGGCGTCGACCGCGGACGCTTCCAAACCGGCACCCAAACCTTCTCCCTCATCAACTTCATCGATTCCCAATATCAGATCGGTGAGTTCTGGGATTATCCAGGCTCCACTCAGATCGATATGCCCGACGCCAACGGCAACGATCCCCTCCGCTGCCCCGACGTTGCCGGGTCTGTCCGATTGATCTCCGGCCGCAACTGCCACCGCGGCGGTGTCGTCCCTGCCGAGAACGTCTCCTTCGGTTTCAACATGCGCCTCCATGTCACCGAGTCCACCACCAACCCCAGCGAATCTGGCACCCAACCCGTCCGGCTCTCCAGCGCCATTCTCGGCCAGTCGATGACCCCTTTGCTCTGGGACGTCGATGGCGCTCTCGCCGCCGCTCGAAATCTTCCGCCTCTCCTTTCCACCCCCTCCTTCGTCACCGACACCGAGTTCGCCACCGACCGTTACTGGTTCCCCGGCAATCGTCACGGCGGCAAAGCCAACTTCACCTTCATCGACGGACACGTCAAAGAAACCGCTCTCCCACTCGAGCAGTCCGACTGGCAGTGGCACTTCGTCCCTGCCACGAACCTCCCTTGATCCGTTCTCTCGCACGCTCGCCCTCTCTCCGCGAATGTCGCTCCAACGAAAGTTCATCGTCCTGCTCGCCTTGCTTGGGCTTACCGTCCTCGGCGGGCTGAGTGCCACCATCTGGACGTTCATCGCTCAGCACCGCGCCCTCGCCGGCCCCTTCAAAGACGCTCCCAAGTTCCTCGATAACATCGACTCCATCCAGCATCAGCTGGCCGGGATCCACCTCTCGCTCGACGCCCGCGATCACACCGACGCCTTCTTCGCCAGCCTCCCGCCCGATCGGCGACAATCGTTGAATCCCGCCCCCGATCCCGCTTCCATCCCCATCATCGCACAGCAGGAGTTCGACCGGCGCCTCTCGATCATCGTCCGCGAACTCGAACGCATGTCGGCCAGCGACCTCTACATCTCCGCAGGCCCGGAAAACGCGATCACGACCATGGCTCAGCGCATCACGCTCGCTCGCTCACTCGCTCCGCTTTGGTTCCGCGATGCCGACAACGATGCACGATCACAAATCAAACTCATTGCCGATAAAATCGCCGCGCGTTCCAGCGAAATCCGCCTCCGCGTGCTGGAAGATCGAAGCCGGGGCATCGATTTCAGCAACGCCATCGTCGGCAAACTCGTCACCGTCCTTTTTTCATCCGCGGTCGCCTCCCTCCTCTTCGGCATCCTCGCCCTCGTCCTGCTTCAACGCTGGGTGCTCCGACCCATCCGCAACCTCCGCACCGCCGCCGCTCAGATCGCCCAAGGCCGCTTCGACCACCAGATCCCTGTCCGCGGCACAGACGAAATCGCTCAACTCAGCCTCGAAGTCAACCACATGGCCGGCACCATCCGAACCATGCTCGACGAACGCGTCGAGCGCGAACGCCTCGCCGCTCTGGGCGAGATGGTCCGCCGACTCGCTCACAGCCTCCGCAACCCCCTCGCCGGCATCCGCGGCTTGGCCGAGATCACCCGCGACGAACTCCCCCTCACCTCCGACCTCCGCGAACACCAAACCCGCATCCTCAAAGCCGTCGATCGTTTCGAGCATTGGCTCTCAGACTTGCTCAACTCCACCCGCCCACTCCAGATCCAACTCGCCCCCATAAACACGCTCGATTTCATCGCGCACGTCATCGATTCTCATCGCGCCTTGGCCCACGCCAAAAATATCTCCCTCGTTCTCGTTAGCCAAGCCGTCCCCACCACTGTTATCTGCGACGCACCCCAACTCGAGCACGCGCTCGTTTCCGTCTTGACGAACGCCATCCAAGCCTCTCCCATCGGCGGTCAGGTTGTGTTCACGGTCCTTGCCTCCTCCGATACCTGGGAAGTCCGAATCGCCGACCAAGGCCCCGGCATACCCCCTTCCCTTCACGATAAAATCTTTTTGCCCTACTTCACCACCAAACCTAACGGCACTGGCATAGGACTTGCCATCACTAAACAAGTCATCCAAAGCCATGGGGGTTCTATCCGTGTCCTTTCCAACCCTACCACGAACACACCCCAATCCGTTTCACCCCTTCTCGGCACCACCTTCATCATCCGTATCCCCCTCAACCCCGCTCTCGTTCCCCTCGATCACCCCACTTCCATCACCCCACCGGGAGGCCCTGGAGTTTCGCGTGCCCAAGACACTGATCATCGAGGACGAGGAGAATCTCCGGTTCTCCATCCGCAAAACCCTGGCCAAGTCAGGCCTCTCCGTCTTTGAGGCGGCCGACCTGTCCCACGCCCGATCCCTCACCGCTCAGCACGACTTCGATCTCGTGCTCTCCGATATTAGCCTCGGGGACGAAAACGGCATCCACTTCATCCGCGAACTCCGCCACGACGGATTCGACGGCGTGGCTGTCCTCATGACCGGCAACGCCACCATCGAAACCGCCATCCAAGCCCTCCGCGACGGTGCCGACGACTACCTCATCAAACCCCTTCGTATGGATGATCTTTCCATCCAGGTTCAGCACTGGATCGAGCATCGCCGCCTCGCACGTCGGGTCCGTCTCTACGAACGTATCGAACTCGCTCGAAACCCCGCCGACGAGATCGTCGGCGAAAGCACCCCTTGGAAGCACGCACTCGGCCTTGCCGCTCGCCTCGCCGGCATCCCTATTGATTCGCCACCTTCAAACTCGGATTCTCTCGCCAGGCCCATCTTTTCCGCCACCGCAGGCCTCGGCGGCTCTTCCCTCCCCTGCATCCTCCTCGTCGGCGAAACCGGCGTCGGCAAAGGCGTCCTCGCTCGATACATCCACCTCGAAGCCGCTCGCCTCGCCCAGCGCGCCGCGCCGACTCCCAATCAAACCCTCCCTCCCTTCGTCCACGTCAACTCTTCCGCACTCCCCGCCAGCCTCATCGAGGCCGAACTCTTCGGCCACGAAAAAGGTGCCTTTACCGACGCCGCCGACGCCCGCGTTGGCCTCTTCGAAATGGCCGACGGCGGGACCATCTTCCTCGACGAAATCTCCGAAATGCCCCTGGACCTCCAGGCCAAACTCCTCCTCGTCGTCGAGCAGGGCATCTTCCGCCGCGTCGGGGGCAGCAAAGAACGCTCCGTCCGCGCTCGCGTCATCGCCGCCTCCAATCAAGACCTCGACTCCCGCGCCGACTCCGGCTCGTTCCGCCGTGACCTGCTCTACCGCCTTAACGCCTTTACCATCCGCATCCCACCGCTCCGCGAGCGTGGGAACGACGCCGTCATTGTCGCCGCCGCGATGCTTGAGCGTTTCGTGCGCCGTTACGCCCGAGAACCCCTCCGCCTCACCGACGCCGCCGAGCGTGCCATCCGCGCCCACCCTTGGCCGGGCAACGTCCGCGAACTCGCCAATGCCGTTCAGCGTGCCGCCATGCTCGGCGATTCCCCCGATATTTCCCCCGCCGACCTGGGGCTTGCACTCCCCGCTTCTCTCGGTCATACTGTATCTGCCACGCTCAGCACCCCCGGCTCGCTCGTCTTCGATTTCCAGACCGGCATCCACACCGCCGAGGCCGTCGAAAAACTCCTCATCCAGCAAGCCCTCGAATACACCAAAGGCAACGTCTCCCGCGCCGCCAAACTCATCGGCTTACAGCGCAGCAGCCTGCGGTATCGAATCGAACGCTACCAACTCGATCCTTTCATCGCGGAGGTCTCCAAGCCATGAACCCCACCCGCTCTTGTATCGCCGCCGCTCTCTTCGCCTCCCTTGCGGCCTCTTCCCCCCTCCACGCTCAATCAACCCGCGTCTGGACCGACCCCATCGCCGACACCATGGTCCGTCGAACTGACTTCGGCAACTCCCTCGAGCCGCTCGTCGGTGCCGCTCTTCCCGACATCAAGTCCCTCACCATCGGCGGGTGGATGCCGACGAATCCCCTCACCGCTCCCTTCGCTGGCACCTTCATCAACGGTGCCGGTGCCGACGTCTTCCGCCTCGACCTTGTCATCCAAGGCCTCGTCAATCCGCCAGGACCGATCTCCGCCTCGCAAGGTGATCACCAGCCCGCTCTCTTCGGCCCAAACCCCCTCTACGCCTACGTCGAACTCGACGCCGACAACGACCACAACACCGGCGGCGAATCCGCCTTCAGCGATACCTATCTCGGGCAAGCCGCTCGCTTCGCCGCTCGACCGCAAACCCTCTCCGATCGCGCCATCACTTCTCCCACGGATTACGAAGCCGACTGCGAAACCGAACCTTATTTCCGTCGCACCGGCTCCGAGTTCGTCCTCGACCTCTGCGGGTGCGTCGCGCCCGTCCTCGTCTCTCAATCCGGCAACATGAACGGCATCATGGATGCCGGCGAAACCTTCGTCGTCCGCGCCTCCTTCTTTCTCCGCTCCAGCGGCTACCAGGACGCTAGTTTCATGTCCGGCGGCTTCTTCCCCGGCGTCTACGACCCCCAAGTCAATGTCCAGTTTCAACACTCACCAAGCCCCGACGGCGGTTTCACCACCGTCTCCCTCGTCTTCCCTCTCACCATGCACGGCTACGCCCTCCTCAACGGCCTCCCCTCCGACCCCCCCGCCAACTTCAACGTCGCCGACGCCGTCAGCGTCTTCGAGGCGCTCCGCGACGTCGTCATCTTCACCACCAACCAAAGCATCCCCTTCTGCACCATCCCCATCGCCGCCGGATGGGCTGGCCGAAACCCCGCCGATTACCTCAACGTCACTACCTGGAACGCTTCCGTCCTCGTCGGCACCGCCTACGACCAACCAACACTCAACGGCAACAACGTCTGGACCGACCTCGGCTTCGACGCGCTGCACAAAGATGTCAACGGCGACTCCGTCATCGACGCCGCCGACCGCAACGCCATCCTCCAGTACATCGAACTCACCGACGGCCTCTCCTTCGACGACGAAGACAACGCTCGCAACGGTTCCGTCCTGGTCCGCTTCTTTGCCTTCTACTACTCCGTCTTCGACCTCAACTACGACGGCTTCGTCAATGCCTTCGACCTCGCTCTGATCCCTTCTGATTGTCGCGCCGATTGGGACAACGTCGACGGACTCAACACCGCCGACTTCTTCGCTTTCCTCGCCGATTTCTTCTCCGAAGAAGCCGATTACAACCTCGACGGCGTCACCAACACCGACGACTTCTTCGCCTTCCTCGGCGACTTCTTCGGCGGCTGCCCCTAACCGCACCCCATACACGCAATAACCCCTCTTGCCTTCCCCTACGTCGCACCTCCCGCGATGTTTTTTTTCATGCACCCTTTTTCGCCCGCCCCGCGCCCACCTCATCCGACCGTCGAACAATCCTCCATGAAACTCTACCCGCGATTCGCCTTCGCCGCGGCCATCGGTTCTCTCCTCGCCCTCTCCCCACTCTCATCCGCCGCCCCACGCCAGCCCGGTTCCCCACCTTCGTCTACTCCCGCTTCACCATCGCCAACCTTTCTCTCCCCCCGTACCACGGTCTCGGCAGGCGGCACCGCCGCCATCCCCTTCTCCACGACCGCCGCCCTCCACGACATTCTCCCGACGGTCAACGACGCCGACATCCTCCGTGTCCTCAGCACGTTCTCCCCCGCACCCGACTCCACCACTCGCATCGGCTTCGTCCGCATCCACGCCCTCAAGCCGGGCCTCGCCACCCTCTCTCTCGCTGGCGCTTCGATCCTCGTTCACGTCTTGCCCGCCTCCGCACACCCTGCCGACGCCCCTTCCATCCGCATCGTCAATCCCGCTCCCGGCGCCGCCGCCTGGGGCACGATCGCCGTCGGCGTCGAGTTCTCCGACGACACGCAACACGACTCTCCTCACCCATCCAAACCCGACACCACCGAACTCCTCCTCCTCCTCGCATCCGACGGCCGAGAGTTCTCCCCCATCACCGTCTCCACCCTCGACCGCGGCCCCACACGTCACGCCCTCTTCGAACTCCCCGCCACACCCCCCTCACCCGCCACGTCCACTCCGAACCCACCAACCCCCACCTCTCTCACCCTCCGCGCCGTCCGCATGCGCCCCGGCTCCCGCCCTCTACAAAGCCATCCCGTCACGATCCATCTTCACTCCCCCACCCCGCCCGCCCTCCTCACCGGCGAAGCCGAAGCCGCCTACGAACTCAAGCGCCCTGACCGTTTCCCCGCCGCGCGACCAACCGTCTCCCGCGACCCCGCCGCCTCCGCAGGCAAGTTCCTCAATAACGCCGGCGCGTACCCAGCTTTCTGTTTCCCCATCCACGCCGAGTCTCCCGGTCTCTACCAAGTCATCCTTACCGCCCGCGGCGACTTCGCCGGCGCCGCCTTCCCCACCGTCGCCATCTACCGCGACGACGCCGACCAGCCCATCACCAACGCCCGTATCACCTCCGAATCCTGGCGTCGCTTCACCATCGGCGTCCCATTCCCCCTCACCACCGGCCCGCACGTCATTACCTCTTTCTTCGAGAACGACTTCTATATCGAGAACCTCGCCGACCGCAACCTCGCCATCGATTCCATCGAAGTCCTCCGCCTTCCCGACTCGCTCACCCCCGGCGCACCTGTCGGTGCCGATCCCGACTCCATGATGATGGACGGCGCGATGATGATGAACTCGCCGACATCACCGCCCGACATTCCGGCTTCCGATTCCATGATGATGTCCGCCGGCGCACGCGCCGCCGGCTCACCCGCCAACCTCCTCGATGCCACGCTCGCTCCCGCTCCGCTCCGTGTCGCGTTCACCCATAACCTCGACTCGCTCCCCGCCGCCGGTGAACTCCAGATCGACGCCCTCTGCGCGTGGACCGGCCAGCGTGCCCCACGCCCATCTCCGCCCCCGCGTGTCTCCCTCCTGGTCAACAACATCCCGGTCGCCACCCAGCGTTCCGCTTCCCCACGGTTCATCATCGACCCCCGCGCCTGGACCCCCGGCGACAACACCGTCGAACTCATCGCCCGCCTCGATTCAGGCCACACCGCTCGCACTCCCGTCCATCGCATCACCTGGACACCTCCATCCGCCCCCTCGCCCACCTCCGCACCGGCCACCGATCCCGACCCCAACCCCACCGCCTACTTCCGACGCTTCGAGCGTTTCACGATCCACGATCAAGGCTGGGATCCCTCGATCAAACCTCTCCTTCAGTCCGCCAACTACCCCTCCGAGTCCCTCGCCGCCGCCCTCAACTCGAACACGACCGTCACCTTCTCTCTCCCCGTCGGCCTCACCGGCGACTTCGATCTCCAGATCGAGTCCCTCGGCCAAGAGTTCCAAGGCCCACCCATCCTCGCCGCCTCCCTCCTCTCCGACTCCGGCTCCACCCCCATCGGCCAAACCCCCGTCCAATCTTGGTGGGCACCCCGATCCCTCGGCCGCGTCCACCTCGCCGGCGACGCGAGCCGCCTCTCAATCGCTTTTATCAACGACCACTACGAACACGACAAGGGCGACCGCAACGTCGCCTTCCAAGCCCTCGTCCTCCGCGAAATCATCTCCACCCCCGACTCCGCTCCCCCCTCCGCTCGCATCCTCTATCCCGGTCCCTCTTCCCCACCGCACGACGTCTTCATGCAGTCCGCACTCGTTGCCGACTTCGCCGACAACCTCGGCGTCGCTCGCGTCGAACTCCTCATCGACGGCCTCCCCTCCGGCATCGCTCACGACCGATCCCTCCGTCCCGGCCGCGTCGTCCTTCCCATCCTCACCCGCGCCCTCTCGCCCGGCCACCACACCATCGCCCTCCGTGCCACCGACGCCGAAGGCAACTACACCGACTCCCCGCCCGCAACCATCAACGTTCTTACCGATCCCCCCACGGCCCTCCTCCCCTACGAGCGCGCCGTCCGCCTCCTCAACCTCTTCGCTCTCGGCCCCGACAATGCCGAACTCGCCGCCATCCTCATCATGGGCGAATCCGCCTGGCTCCGCGACCGTCTCTCCCGCGACCCCGCCGACCCCGCCGAACTGAACGCTCACGCCCTCTCCCTCGTCCGCTTCCCCACTGACCGCAGCGAGTACGACATCCCGCGCCGCGCGCTCCTCCACGCGATGCTCACCCCCAATCCTCTTCGCGCCCGCTTTGTTCTCTGGGCGCAGAACCACTTCTCCACCTGGATCCGAAAAACCGAACCCGACCGCAAGTGGGACGAACACGTCGCCTTCTCCCACGCCGGCGTCGCGCGTTTCCCTCAACTCCTCCGCCTCTCCGCCACTTCCCCCGCCATGCTCCGCTACCTCGATCAGGACCGCAGTTTCGCACGCCGCCTTAACGAAAACTACGCCCGCGAGATCATGGAACTCCACACCCTCGGCGTCCACGCCGGCTACTCCCAGTCCGATGTCACCTCTCTCGCTCGCCTCCTCACCGGTTGGACCACCGTCCGTCAAGGCGACGGCTCCTCCCCCGGCGAACTCCGCGCCGACGAGTTCCGCTTCGACCCCTCCCTGTCCGACGGCGAACCTCTCCCCTTCCTTGGCGTCAACTTCCCCGCCGCACCTCCTGCCTCGCGCCACGCCCGCGCTCTCCTCGCCCTCGACCTCCTCGCCGCTCATCCCGCCACCGCTCGTTTCATCTCCCGCAAACTCATCGAGCACTACGCACTCTTCCCCGCTCCGGACCACCTCATCGACTCCCTCGCTCTCACCTTCACATCCACCGGCGGCGACCTCCGCGAAGTCCTCCTCGCGCTCGCCGCTTCCGACGACCTCTTTCGCCGCGATTCCCCCGACCGCCTCGCTCACCCGCTCCTCTTCTCACTCCGCCTTTCTCGCGCGACCTCACACGCCAACCCCTGGGGCGTCGGCGACTTCCTCCAACGCAGCGGCGTCGGTCTCTTCGACCGCTCGACCCCCGACGGCTACCCCGACGAAGACTCCGCCTACACCGACTCCAACGCCGTCCTGCAACGCTGGCGCTTCGTCCAAGATATGTGGTGGCAACTCGCCGAACTCGTCCCCGCCGACCTCCGCTGGGGCGACCTCCCTGCCGACAATTCACTCGCCGATGCTTGGTCGCTCACCGTCATCGACCTGCTCGCCGTCGAAGTCACCGGCCGCGTCCTCTCTCCCGATTCAACCGCCGCCGCCTTGGCGGTCGCACGTCAGTCAACCGGCCCCAAGCAGGACCGCCTCCAAACCATCATCCCCTTCATCGCCCAACTCCCCGAGTTCAGCCTCCGTTGACTCTCATCACCGCGCATACCCCCGCTCTCCAGGTGGCCCTGCTCTCCAGAGCAGGGTTCTCACCGTCGACTATTTCTCAAACACCACCCGGTTCACAATCTTCCCTACACCCTCGATCTCCACCTCCACCTCATCCCCGTCCTTCAAATACACCGCCGGCGTCCGCGCCATCCCCACCCCCGGCGGCGTCCCCGTCAGCACCACCGTCCCCGCCACCAACGTCGTCCCTCTCGACAACTCGCTCACTAACGTCGCCACCGAAAAAATCATGTCTCCCGTCGTTGAATCCTGCATCACTTCCCCGTTCACTCGCGTCCTCAGACGTAGCGACTGCGGGTCCGGCACCGCCGCCGCCGCGACCACCTCCGGCCCCAGCGGACAGAACGTGTCGAACGATTTGCCCCTGAAAAACTGACCACCCGCCCCTTGCTTCTGCCACCACCGCGCCGACACATCGTTCGCGCACGCATACCCCAGCACATACGACAACGCCCGCTCGATCGGCACATCCCGCGCCGCCTTCCCGATCACAAACGCCAGTTCACCCTCGAAGTCTACCTGCTCACGGTCCTGGCACACCCTCGGCACCCGCACCGCTTCTCTATTCAAACACCCCGCCGAGAGGTTCTTCGAGAACACCACCGGCCGCTCCGGGATCGCCGATCCCTGCTCCCTCGCGTGTGCTGCGTAGTTCAGCCCGATCCCCAGTATTTGCTTGATCACCAGCGGCCCATCGGCCGTCAAGATCACCATGTCCGTCCCGGTACGTGTGAGTTGCATGCCACGATTATTGGCCACGCGCCCCCGGTATATCGCTCACAACCCCCATCATCCCTCCCTCTTGCCAATCCCATACTCCACTCGCTCGTGCCCGCTCACACCACCCCGCCCGATGATCGATATCCGAGATGCTTGCGTCTCTTCGCCCGCCGACCGCTCCTATTCCAGATCAGGATCTCATCATGCACGCCGCGTTTCTTGCCGCACTCCAGGAATCTACCCAAGCCCTCTTCCAGGGAATGCTCGCACTCCCCGTCTCCTTCGAGTCCCCTCAGCGCCCAGCCCCGCGCCGCACCTACGACGTCTCCTGCGTCATCACCTTCTCCGGCGACATCGAAGGCCCCATCGTCCTTGGCTTCTGGGACGATTCCGCTCTCCAAATCGCCGCTGCTCTCGGTGGCGACGCCCTCCTCCCCCGCTCCCCCGACTTTGCCGACGCCATCGGTGAACTCACCAACATGATCGCCGGCGGTGCCAAGTCCCGCATCCCCGATACTTCCGCTTCCATCAGTTGCCCCTCCATCATCATGGCCACCGATCACATCGTCAGCACCCCGCGCGACGTCGAACGCGTCGGCCTCTTCTGTGTCACCCCCAAAGGACGTTTCGTCATCGACACCGCTCTCCAGCCCTCTCGTACCAAAGCCGCCTGACCGACAGATCTTCTCTCCCACGGCCTCTCAATACGCAAAAACCCCAGAGACAATCGTCCCTGGGGTTCTGTGATGAGACGCTCGTACGAAACTCCGACTTACCACCCGCATAGGCGTAATCGATGTCGCTCCAAGGCCGTCCAGTAGCGTTGTCTTTGCGCATGCGACGGTTCTGTACGTCGTAGAGGTAGGTTGCGATGGTACCGGTAGTGTCGCTGACGGAATGGAGACGGTTGAAGCGGTCCCAAGTGAACTGCTTGACGCCGTCCAGCGTCTGGTTACCATTGTTGTC
>JBGSIF010000146.1:0-20718 GCA_041742635.1 Phycisphaerales bacterium | reverse complement strand
CGACGCGATCACGCAGCGCGACCGTGCGGATCGTGAAAAGAGCGCCGCGGAAGCCGCATCGGCCGAGGCGCTCGCCGAAAAAACCCGCGCGGATCGAGAGGCGGGCAAGTCCAAGGCCGCGCTGGCCTTCGTGTTCGACATGTTCGCGTCCATCGATCCGAACGAGTCGAAGGGCAAGGACGTCACCGTGCGCGAGATGCTCGACGCCGCTTCGCAGAAGGTGGGGGCATCGTTGGCATCGGAGCCGGTGGCGGAAGCGAGCGTGCGAGAGATCCTGGGTGAGACGTATTACAAACTCGATCATGTGAACGACGCCGAGCGGCAGATCCGGCGTGCGATCGAACTGCTGAGTTCAGTCCCCGGCGAGGTCGATCCCGAGTTGTACCAGTATCAGCACAACCTCGGCGCGATCCTGCTCTCGCAGGGGCGAGCGGAAGAAGCCGAGGCGATGCTCAAACTCGCGGAGAAGGGGCGGCTCGAAAAGTTCGGCGAGCAAAGTCGAGACACACTGGCGACCCAGAGCCTGCTGGCGACGCTGCTGCAATCGAAGAACGACTGGATCGGCGCGGAGGCCGCGATCCGCGTGCTGGTGGAACGTCAGACGCTCGCGCTGGGTGCCAAGGATCGTGAGACGATCGACACTCGGGCCGCGCTGGCGAACGTGCTGCACATGAACGGGAAACTGGAAGAGGCCGAGTCCGTCTGTCGCGTACTGGCGGCGGACGCTTCGAGCGCACTGGGCGAAGACGACACGTTTACACTGCAGGCCAAGAGCATCCACGGGTCTATCCTCGACGAAATGGGTCGCTACGCCGACGCCGAGCGAGTCTTGCGCGAGGTCGTTGCGAGCAAGAAGCGGGTGCTTGGTGACAATCACTCAGGCACGCTGATTTCGGAGAACGCGCTGGCGATAACGCTCGAAACGCTCAAGAAATTTGATGACGCCGAGTCGATGCTGCGGTCGATTCTGGCGCGTGCGGAGGAGCATCTCGGGCCTGAGCACCCGCAAACGCTGTCGTCCACGAATAACCTCGCGCAGTTCCTGCGGAACCAGAAGAAGTACGAAGAAGCCGAGCCGCTGTACCGCAAAGCGATGGCGATGGACCTGAAGGTACACGGAGAACAATCGCGGCAGTACTTCACCGCGGAAGTGAACCTGGGGCTGTTGCTCGTCGCCACGGATCGTGCGGGGGAAGCACTGCCCTTGTTCGAGCACGCGGTGAAAGGGATCGACGCGATGCTGACGACGAAGCATTGGATGGCCGGTGCGGGGAGGACGTTCCTGGGAGAGTGCCTCGTATCGCTGAAGCGGTACGACGAAGCGGAACGAATCCTGCTGCAATCGTACGAGATGCTCACCGAGAGTCTTGGGGCGACGCACGACCGCACGAAAATGGCGGCGAGCAAGATCGCCGTGTTGTATGACGCGTGGGAGAAGCCCGAAGAGTCGGCCAAGTGGGGTGCAAAGGCGAAGTAGCCTCGGGCGGATTCGGTGTGTCTCAGTGGGCCGAATCGCGGATATGTGTCGTTGAGAGGCACCTAGGATTCGCCGCACGCATACTCGTCATTTGAAAGGATGCTCATGCGCTGGAACGTTGTACCGATGGTCGTTTCGGTTGTTGCCGGGACGTTTCTGATAGGATCGTCACCGCAGCCCGGCACATTGCCAGCAGCGCAGCCCGTCGAGAAGAAGCCCGCGGCCGCGACGCCCGAGCAGCCCAAGCCGACCGAGGCGAAGCCCGCCGTGAAATCACCGGAGATCCTCGAAGGCAACATGAAGCGGCTCGATGGGACCCAAGAAGATCTTGCGAAGTACAAAGGCAAGGTGGTGATCATCGTGAATGTGGCGAGCAAGTGCGGGTACACGGGCCAGTACGCCGCGCTCGAAGCGTTGTACAAAGAGCACAAGGACCGGGGGCTTGTGATCCTCGCGTTCCCGGCGAACGACTACAACGCGCAGGAGCCAAAGTCGAACACCGAGATCGCCGAGTTCTGCTCCAAGGAATACGGCGTCACGTTCCCGGTTTTCGAGAAGATCAGCGTGAAAGGAAAGGACCGGCACGAGTTGTACACCAAACTGGCTGGCCAGCCCGAACCGCTCGGCGGCGACCCCAAATGGAACTTCACGAAGTTCCTGCTCAACAAAGAAGGCAAGGTTGTCGGCCGATACGACGCCAAAGGCGGCAAGACCGACGAAGGCAAGCCCGATCGCTCGAAACTCGAGCCGGACTTGCTCATGAAAGTCAACGAGTTGTTGGGTTCGAGCGAGATACAGCCAGAAAAGAAGACCGAGCAGACGCCGCAGTCCGGGAGTTGAACCCTTCGCAAGCATCACAACGAGTTTGAATGACCCAGGAAAGCACCGCACGGTGATCAAGTACAAGTGGCCGCGTCCGCTGTATACTGAGTCCATGAATCGCATGTACCGAATGGCATGTTGTGGTCCGCTTGCCGTGGTTGCCTTGGCCGCGCTGCCGGGATGCCTCGAACGCACGATCGTCGTCACTTCCGAGCCGGAAGGTGCGATTGTGTACGTGAACGATCAAGAGATCGGCCGGACACCGGTAGAAACGGACTTCAAGTACTTCGGGGTGTACGAAGTGCGACTGAATCTGGAGGGGTACGACCCGATCGTCACGAGCCGCAAGGCGGCGACACCGTTCTATGAAGTGCCGCCGTTGGACCTCGCGGCGGAAGCGGTGCCCGCGAAGTTGCCGACGCGTATCGCGTGGCACTTTGTGATGACACCGCTCGCATCGCAGATGCCCGGTGCGGACAAGGCGGCACTGCGTGATTCGCTGCTCGGTCGTGCGGGCGAACTGCGCCAGTCGACAGCCACAGCGCCATAAGCCTCGATCAAGAAAGCGATCGCTGCGGATGGCGTCGATGGCGAACACGGGCACATGCGTGTGATCACTTAGAGTCGGGCTTGGCCGCGGGCAAGTCGTCCGGCTTTTCTTCCGCGCCCCACGCCGGTTCCACAAAGCGGAACGACGTGGACAGACCGCGAAGCACAACGAACACGACCCGCTTGGGCTTGGCTTTGGTGATGTCGGCGATCGCTTTGCGGTAATCCTGGAGCGTGGCGATTGTGGAATCGTCGATCCGCTGGATGAGGCCGCCGGATCGCAGCCCGCCGAGGCCCGCCCAACCGGCGGAGTCGGCGTCTTCGATCAGAACGCCCGCGACCGTGTCGTCCCAGCGGTTATCGTCGCGGTCGAAGAAGGTGATCTCACGCACGGTGATCTCGAAGTCTTGGTTCTTGTCTCGCCTGGCCTCCTCGGCGGTCGTTCGGGCTTTTTCCATGACGACGGGCAGGGTTATCTTCTCGCCGGTGCGGATGATTGCGATGTCCGCCGAATCGCCCTCTTCCAGTTCCTTCACTGCGCGGGTAAACGCTCCGGCTTCCTGCATCCCCTTTGGACGCAGCTTGGTCTTGTTGATCCCGACGATCAGGTCGCCCACTTTCAGGCCTGCGGCGTCGGCCTTCGTTCCGGGGTACACTCGCGTTACGCGGAAGCCCGGTTCGTATCCCGCGCCCATCTTCTCGGCGATTTTTTGCAGGAACGGCTGCGTCGCCACTCCGATCCATGCCTTGGGCACCTCGCGCGGCGGATCCTGTGGCTTGTCCGGACGCGGCTTCATCAAGGTTACAAAGTTCTTCCCCCGACGCTCGAACTGCACCAGCACAAACTCGGGTGGCTTCTCCATCGCCGCGACCTGCTTGTAATACTCGATGATGTCCGCGAGGTCTTTCATTGGCTTGCCGTCGATCTCGCGGATGATGTCGCCGTAGTCCAGCGCAGGCTCGGCGGTCTGCGCCGTTGACCCGGAACGAACGCTATCGACGTACACGCCCTCGGACGAGTCGAGCCGCAGGTACCGAGCCATGCGCTCGTTGATCCGCTTGGCGGTGATGCCCCAGTCGCGGAGAGACTCCTCGTCGGCTTTTTCTCGCAGCAGTTTGGTCGTCGTGATCGTTGCGGCACCCATGGTGCCCCGGCGCTCGTAGCCGATCGCTACGCCGGCACCCACGGGCAACTCAGCGAACTGCTTGAGCAGTGGGGGGATCTGCTCGGCGAAGCGAACCGTGACGGGTTTGGAGTCGATGGTCAGAATGAGATCGCCGGCTTCGATCCCGGCCTTGGCCGCCGGGCCGTCCTTCTCGACCGAATCAACGAACACCCCGGCGGTGAAGCCGGTCTCTTCAATTTGCCTGAATCCGATGCCGACAGAACTGCGCACGACCTCGCCTTGATTGATGAGTGAGTCGGCGACGGCGCGCGCGAGGTTGCTGGGCGTGGCGAATGAAAGCCCGGACCCCCCGCGAGTGTTGATACCGATGATCTGTCCCTTCAGGTTGACTAGCGGGCCGCCGGAGTTACCGGGGTTGATGAGCGCGTCGTGCTGAATCCAGTTGGTGAAGAGGCCGGTGCGTTGCCCGCCGTCGATGGTCATGGTGTCGATATCGCCAGAGCCGCTCGTGAAGACGCGCTCGTTGTTGGAGACCACGCCGAGGGTGACGGTGCGCGAGAGGGAGAACGGCGAGCCCATGGCGATGACGTAGTCGCCGACACCGAGCGTGTCGGAATCGCCGAATGCAGCGACCGACGCCGGCGAGGTCGAAGGCACGGCGGGAGCGAAGACCTCTTTCTTGTCAACCTGCAGCACGGCGAGGTCGGTGAACGGATCTTCGCCGATCAGCGTGGCGGGCACTCGGCGTTTGTCGGCGAGCGTACACCAGAACTTGACGCCGTCGTTCGTGACGTGCGCGTTCGTCAGAACATACCCCTCGGGCGAGATAATGGTCCCGGAGCCGGACGAACGATTCTTGACTTCCTTGCCCCCGAAGTGGGTGACGAAGACGACGTCGATGTGGACGAGCGCGGGGAAGACGGCATCGCGTGCCGCGGTGATCTGGGCCCGGACATCGTCCGATGGTGAAGCCACAGCGGCGGGGCGTGCCGCCGTCGCCGGTGGTTGAGCGAGCGCCGTACCGCATAGCACGAGAATCGTGCTATGCGCGGCGCACGCCCTCACAGCACGAAAGGACGGGACGAAGCACGAACGAGAAAGAAGGTCCATATCGGTACTCGCAAGAGCAAGAGTAATTGGATGAAAAACCCGGTTGATGAGCAGACAGTGTATCGGCCCACTCGGCACGAGTGGCGCTCACGGTGCCGGCGAGTGTACGCTGGCCCCCTGCGCTCCCGCGGCCCGATCGCGCAGCGGGATCGAGCTCAAAAACTGAGCGTCGATATCCTCGAAGTTCACCGCGATTTCCGAGCCATCCGGGCTAACCGCGAGTTGTTCTGGGAATGGCCGCCGAGTGTGGATGACCGCGACTTCATTGCCGGTGGCGCAATCCCACAGGCGGATGGTGCCATCGCGCGCGATCGTGGCGATCCGAGTGGGAGCCGTGGGGGCGGACGAATCGGCGGCGGTTTGGGAGGCGGGTAGGAACACCGCGCCGCGTGCCGGCCCGCCATGCCCTTGCAACTCGTGTACCAACGTCCCCGCCGGCCACTCCCAGAGCGTCGCGTGACCTGCTTCATGCGACAACAGCATCAGCCCCGGCCCGAATTCGATGCTGTGCAGGCTACTCGCTGTGATGGGCAGGTCCGGCAGCGCGGCTCCGTCACTCGCACGCCAGCGACGAAGTTGTTCGCGGTGCGCATCCACAATCACTTCCGCGCCGTCCGGGGTGAACGCCATCGCACCTGACCAGTGATCGAAACCTGGCAACGCCGTGATGAGTCCGGCGTTCCCGTCGTACAACATCCCCTCGTGCTTCCACGTTGATACCGCGATCCGCGTGGCGTCGCGATTGACCGCGATGCCACTGATCCCGTCGGGGTTAGCGCCGGACTCGGCAAGCAAGGCCCATGACTCGGTATTCCAGACTCGAATGCAGCCAGCACCGTTTGTCGTGATCAGCCGCCCCCCGTCGGCACTGAACTCGATGTGTATTGTCGTCGCCGTATCGATGACGCGGACGAGTTGGTGATTGCGAGAGTCATACAGACGTGCGCCGTCTTTCCCACCCGCGGTGAGCAAGTACCTTCCATCGGGGCTGTACCGCAGCGACAGGAGCCCTTGGTTCGATGCAGTCTGCATGTACTCGGCGATGTCGTGCGGGCGGACGGGCCATACCCGCACGTCGCCGCCCGCGGAGTACAGCATCGAACCATCCGGGCTGAACACGACAGCCCAGACATACGCGGTATGACCAAGCAGCAGTTGAACTTGATCGCCCGTGGTCGTGTCCCACACACGGACGGTCCCATCAAGCGACGCGGACGCGAGCAGCGAGCCGTCGGCGTTGAACGCCATGCACGATACCTGCCCACGATGACCTCGCATCGTCGCTTCGATGCGCCCACTGACTCGATCGATCAGCCGGATGATCCCACTCTGGTTCGTGGCGGCGAGGCGCTTCCCGTCACGCGTCGGCGTGGCCAAGTTCGAAATGGTGCTGTAGTTCGTGATCGGGGCGAACGATCGCGTCTGGGGTGCAGTGATCGTCCAGTCCCACAGCATCGGCGGGTTGAACCCGCCCGTGACAAGCGCGGAATCGCACCCGGGCACGAGATACGCCGAGTATGGCCCGGCATCGGCCAACGAAGCGATCTCCGCGAGGGACTTCGCGTTGAAAACCCGGATCGGTTGGCCGTGCTGCGGGCAGCAGATGATTCTTCGCCCAGCCGGGTCGAAACTCGCCATCACAACCTCGGTGTCACCGGTGTGCAGAACGGCGACTTCGTGCCCGTCTCTGGTGTCGTACAGCCGAGCCGACCCGTCGACCGATGCGGTCACAATGCGTGTACCGTCGGGACTAAATCGAGCGGTTTGCACGCGTTCGGTGTGCCCGCCAAGCAGGATAACGCGGCCTTGCCCCGTCTTGGCGTCGGAGATCTGTGCGCCCCACCGCCCGGTGTCCGGCTCGTGGTACGGCGTGACGATCGTCCGCCCGTCGGGCGCCACGTCCACATCCAGCCCGTTGAGATGTGGGAACCGCACTCCATCAAATGACCGCACACTCGTGTCGAGTTGACTCGTCGCGTAACGCCATTCCCAGTCGCGCAGACCGGGTGAGCACGCATCAAGCCGAACTCTCGCCGCGACCCACTCTCCGGTGCGGAGTGCCGTCATCGCCGCACCTATGTTCGCCAGGTACGCCTGCCACTCGGCTTGGCGCTTCTGCGCCATCGCCTCTGCGGTGCTGGCGTCCGCGCGGTCTCGCTGCTTCACCGCATCGCGCCGCCGCTCGTCGGCGCGAAAGAACCCGATGCTGGTGCCTACCAGACCCGCGATGAGTGTTGCGGAAAACAACAATGCTGCCAATACCGGCCCGCGGTGGCGCTGCAGGAACTTCCTCGCCGCGTATGAACGGCTCGGCGGCGCGGCGTGGACTGCCTCTCCCGCCAAATAGCGATGCAGGTCTCGCGCCATCGAACCCGCCGAGTCGTACCGCCGCGCCCGGTCTTTCTCCAGCGCCTTCATCACGATCCAGTCCAGTTCACCACGGATCGCGCTTGTCAGTTTCGCCGGCGGCACGTCTCGCGCGGCGGCGACCGTGTCCAGTGACTCCTTCTTATTCGTCAGTTTCGTGCTCGGACGCGGCGGCTCTTCCTCGCGGATGATCCGCTGCATCTCCCCGAACGCCGCCGACCGCAGCCGCTGCGAGTCGAACGGCGTCGACCCTGTGAGCAACTCGTACAGCAACACTCCCGCCGAATACACATCCGTGCGTGTATCCACATCTTCGTTCGACTCACCCGCTTGCTCCGGACTCATATATTCCGGCGTCCCGATCATCTGCCGGAACTCGGTGAAGATCGTCTTCTCCGTGAGCCGCGCGCTGGTCGCCTTGGCGATGCCGAAGTCGATGATCTTGGCACGGAAGGGATCAAGGGATCGAGGCATCGATGGATCAAGTGAAGACTTCCTCTTCTCGATCCCTTGATCCCTTGATCCCTCGATCCCTTCTACTAAAACATTGCTCGGCTTGATATCGCGGTGGATCACGCCCTTCTGATGCGCGTGCTGCAGCGCGTCGCACACCTGCGACATCAGTTCCAGCCGCTGGCGGATCGTCAGTTTCTTGCGGTCGCAATACTCCGTGATCGGCGAGCCGCGCACGAGTTCCATCACAAAGTACGGCCGCCCCGTTTCAGTCGCGCCGGCGTCGAACACCTTCGCAATGTTCGGATGATCCATCATCGCCAGTGCCTGGCGCTCGGCCTCGAAGCGTGCCACGACCTGCCGCGTGTCCATCCCGAGCTTGATGATCTTGAGCGCCACCCGCCGGCGGATCGGGCGCTCCTGCTCGGCATGGAACACCACCCCGAAGCCCCCTTCGCCCAGCCGCTCTAGCACGCGGTAGTTCCCGATCCGGTCGTTGGCCAGCAGCGCCGCGCTCGCTTCGGGGCTACCTCCGGGCAGTACATGTGTCCAATCTACTTCACGCGCCGCACGGATATCCTCGGCGAGCCGCTCGACCGTCAGCGGCTCCTGATCACCGCTCAGCAGCAACTGCACCAGGTTCTTAAGTTCGATAAACCCCGCGCACTTCCGCTCGACAACCTCTTCTCGCGCCAACGGGTCGAGTTCCCGAACCTCCAGAAATATCTCCCCGGCGCGGTCCAGAAGACTTCCTTCGTTCGGTCGCGGCGTATGTTTCGCGCCGGGATCCGCTGGGTCTGTCCGCTCACTCATCGCGCGTTTCCCGCATCTTTGCCGCGAGCCACGCGCGAGCGACGGCCCAATCCCGGTTGACCGTCATGCGTGAGACGTCGAGCACGCGCGCGATCTGTTCCTGATCCATCCCGCCGAAGACGTGCATCTCCGCCACCCGTGCCGCCCGTTCGCTCGATGCGGCCAGTTCCGTCAGTAGCGAATCAAGTTCAACGACACGCAACCCACCGATGCTCTGGCCTCCATCTCCGTTCGCACCATGCCCCGCCGGCTCCGTTGGGCCTATTGCTTGGATATTCAGTTCCACGCGCTTCCCACCGCCGCGTTTGTCGGAGTTCTTTTTTCTCGCGTGATCGACGAGCACCTGCCGCATCGCCTTGGACGCTACCGCCATGAAGTGATCCCGCCCCGACCATTTCTTGTCGTTGCCCACGAGTTTGAGAAACGCTTCATGCACCAGCGCCGTCGGTTGCAGCGTGTGCCCGCCGCGCCACCGACCGCCGGCGCCACCACCCGCGCCTTCAGGCCCGCGATCCAGTTCGCGCGCAGCGATCACCTTCAGTTCCGCGTACACGAGCGGAAGTAACTCTGCGACCGATCGCTCGTCGCCGGGCTGGGCTTTGGACAACACATCCGCCACGGAGAAACCTCGCATCAAAGTTCCCGGCTCAGAGTGTACCATAATTCTGCCTTACTTACCTGGGTAGGTGTCAAATACATGCGATGCCGATGTCCCGTCCCTTCGTTCCCCCCTTCTCTTCTTCCGTAACATGGGTAGTTTCTTCTATCACGCACTTTCGGCGCGCGCTGTAACACTAAAAGTGAATATGGAACCCCAAACGTGGATTTCATCAACGCCGCGCGGCGACTCTTACTACGACGCTTGCTGCACAATCACGCGAGTTCCCCGTGCCTTCTTGCCGTGCAGCCCTCGCCACTGAATCAGTGTTCCGGCACCCGCGACGATCGCCCAAACGACGAGCCATTGGGTTGCGCTGGGATGCCAGCGGTCGCTGATTGATAGCCCCGCCGCGGCGAGCAGCCACACCCCGGCTGGCAGCCAGATTGCCGATCCTAACATCGCCGTCACGCCCCCGCTCGTCCACTTCGGCAGCAACAAACCAAGTATCACTCCAAGTCCGAGTCCCAGCGACGCCGATCCGACCAACATCACCCGCACCCGGCTCGGCAGTTCGTTCCACTGCATCCTGACTTCTTCCCACACCGATCCTATAAACGCCCGTACCCGAGGTGCCGCGGCCCGAACCATCTGCTCCGTCGTCGTGCCCCCGCTCTTGTCGTCACTCTCGCGATCTTGTGTGGTCGAATCGGTCGCTGGTGCGTTCAGATCGACCGCTCGCGCCGCGGCGTCCCGCGCCGATTCGCGGAGTTTTTCACCTCGACGTGCCAGTTCACGAGATATCGATTCGTCTGATTCCACTGCAACGCCGCGGAGGAGCAGTTCTTCTTTGGTAAGCGGTTCGGAAGCCGATGTTTCGGCGCGAAGATCGGTGACGGCGACGCACATGACCGGAGCCATGACCGCCAGCACGAGCCCAAGCGAAATCGCCATGGCAAAGCGAAACAAAAGCAGGCCGGCGACCGCCCCAACCACGCCGCCGAGCACCAAACCTACCTGCGTTGATACGGAATCCGCGATCGGCGTGAGCGGAAGCACGGCAAACCCAGACGCTGCCCCGCCCAACGCGAACACAACCACAATCATGGGCTTCAGGAGCCGTCGGCCGTGCAACCAGAGAATCAAACCCGTGATCAACGCCGCGGCGGCGATACCGTGGGCCGCCCACGGGAGCGAACGGATGGAATCCAAGGCGTTCTGAGCGGGTTGGAGCAGGTCTGGGTTCATCAGTGGTGTGTTCTGGCAGCAAGAGTAGTAGATAACTGAGTACTACTTCGGCAAATCTGGCGTGAGTTGCGGAAAGAGGGGGCAGGTTCGGTGCATTTTCGGTCGATAATCACCGGCGAGAGATGGGGATCAGGGACAATTGGCAGCGAACCATGGCGAAGAACAAATCCAAAAGAGTCTCGGGAAGTAAGCCAGCAAAGAAGGGATCGGCGGGTCGGGCGCGCGCATCGGGTGACGAACGTAAAACTGGGCAAGTGAAGGAGGCGGATCCGCTCGCAGGGCTTCGTGTGAAAATCAGCGAGATTGATCGAGAACTAGTCGAGATTCTGAATCGAAGGGCCAAACTGGTCGTCGAAGTGGGAAACGTGAAACGGCAGTTTGGGCTGCCGATCTATACGCCGCACCGCGAGTCCGAGGTTCTCGCACGCGTACTGGGCCACAACAAAGGGCCGTTGTCAGACCGCACGATCGAGGGGGTATTCAGAGAAGTGATGAGCGGGAGTTTTCGATTGGAGCAGCCGCTGCGGATCGGGTACTTGGGGCCGGTGGGGTCGTACTCGCACGTGGCGGCGGTGAAGCACTTCGGGACATCGGTGGACTTTGAAGATCTGCACGCAATCGCAGGGGTGTTCAATGAAGTGGCGCGGGGGCATGTTGATTACGGGCTGGTGCCGATCGAGAACTCGATCGGCGGCGGGATCGTGGAGACGCTCGAAGCGTTCCAGGAGTTTCAGGACAAGTTGAACGTCTACGCGGAGGTGCAGTTGGAGGTGCATCACGCGCTGGCGGCGAACTGCGCGCCGGGGGAGGTGGTGCGGATTTACTCGAAGCCGGAGGTGTTCCAGCAGTGCCGAGAATGGCTGGCGACGCAGTACCCGGAGGCGGAGTTGGTGCCGGAAACGAGTTCGTCGGCGGCGGTGCGGCGTGTGGGTGAAGCGAGTGAACAGCCGGGCGGTGCGGCGATCGGGAGCGTGCTTGCGGCGGCGCACTACGGGGTCAACGTGCTGTTTGAGAACATCGAGGATCGATCGACGAACATCACCCGGTTCTTCGTGTTGTCGAAACAAAAGGCCAAGCCGACGGGGAAAGACGCGGACGGGAAACCGGGGGACAAGACTTCAGTGATGTTTACAACGGCGGACGAGCCGGGCGCGCTGGTAGGGGTGCTGTCGGTGTTCCATCGAGCGGGGATTAACCTGACGCATATTGATAAGAGGCCGAGCGGCCGGAGTAACTGGACGTACACGTTTTTTATTGATGCCGAGGGGCATGTGGACGATCCGTGGATCGCGGCGGCGGTGGCGCAGGCGCGTGGGCATTGCCGGGAGGTGCATGTGCTGGGGAGTTATCCGAGGTCGAAGCGGATATTGTGAGCGAGGGAGGGCGAAGGTATGGGGGTGGGGTGGTGAAAAAGGGATCATGCTGAAGTTGGGCGCGGGGATCCGGCCTCGCGGTTTGCCGGTACGAGGGGGTACTGCAAGTGTGAGACTCGCTGCTAAAGATGGAGGGGTGGAAATGTGTGGAGGGAGTGAGCGGAGCGAGAGGCAGCATGGACAGCGCACATGGAAGGGAATCGGAGTCAGTCGCACTGGTGTACGAGATCCAGCGTGAGTTATCAAGGATGGCCGATCCGGCGTCGGTAGTGCGGACTTTTGTGGGGTCGCTGGCGCGGGTGATGCTGATGAGCCGGATTATGTATGTGCTACCGTGGCCGCCGGCGGTGCGAAGGTATGAGTGGTTACCTGGTCCGGAGGTACCAGCGGGCTCGCTGGGCTATCGGGTGTTGATGGATGTCGATCTGACCCGTGCCAACTGGCGAGAGAGTACGGCGTTTGAGACGCTCTTCACGCCGCGGACAGGGTTCGAGGCCGACGCGAGCGGTGGCCTGCTCGGGGAGGTCATTTTGCAAGAGTATTCGGTGGTTCGGGAAGACTTGGCGTTGAGTGAATCGGAGCCGGGTCTTGGCGCGAGTGCGGCGGGGCACCGCTCGATGGTTGCGGTTCCGATTTTCTGGCAGGGGCAGACGCAGGCGTGGATCGTGGTATTTGCGGAGTCGTGCGGGGTATTCAAGCCTGAAGATGTGCGGCTGCTTCTGACGAGCGGCAACATGCTCGCGCGATCGGCGGTGTATCTGGACACGCTGGAAGAGGCCAAGCAGGCCAACGCGAGGCTGCGGGCGACGTTCAACGAGATCGGTCGAGTGCAGCGACTGCTGCTGCCGGTGTCACTGCCGAGGGACGCACGGGTAGGTTTTGCGACAAGTTACATGCCATCTGATGCGGCGGGCGGTGACTATTACGACGTGTACGAGCCGGACGCTGAGACGCTGAACCTGGTGATCGCGGATGTATCGGGGCACGGGCCAGTAGCATCGGTGGCGATGGCGATGCTTCGGACAGCGATGCAATCGTGGTGCCGTGGTGGCCGAGCACCGAGTACGGTGGTGCCAGAGATCAATGAGTTGATGCACGCAAGCCTGGATGAGGGGATGTTCATCACGGCGTGCTTCCTGAACGTGGATCGGCGGACGGGGAAGATCGACTACGTGAACTGCGGGCACAACCCGCCGATCGTGCGAAGGCGCGGGGGCGGGATCGAGTATCTGGACAAGGGAGGCGGCCCGCCACTTGGGGTGTGCAAGGAACTGGACCCGCCTCCGGGTGCGATCAGAATGGAGCCTGGCGATCTGATGGTGCTGTACACGGATGGAATCCCCGAGGCGTTCAGTCCACGCAACGAGTTGCTGGGGATGCATCGAATGATTGAGGCGATCGAACGAGGAGGGAGCGAGCCTGAACGGACGATGCAATCCGTGCTGGAGGTCGTTGAGCGACACGCGGCAGGCCGGCCGCGTATGGATGATCAGACGCTGGTGGTGATGGGGTATCGGATGGGGGAGGGAGAGTGAACTCGTCGAGAGCGGAGAGGTGTAGAAAATGGAGGAGGATCAAAACGCACGAGGGCGGAAGCGGTAGTGGGAGACGGCCCATTGCTGGCCCTGGTCAAGACCCCAGAGTTCTTCGCAGGCGACGAAGAAGGTACGCCAGCGGTTGAACCAAGTCGGGGCGGCGTCGGCGTACGCGGTGCGGAGGATGGCAAGGGCGTAGGCACGGCGGGCGTCGAGGTTGGTGAGCCAGACGCGGGCGGTACGGGCGTAGTGGGTGCCGTCGAGGCGCCAGTGCTGGTCGATGTGGAGGTCGGCGGCGAAGTGCAGGAGGAGGTCGTCGGAGGGCATGGTGCCGCCGGTGAAGAAGTAGCGGCCGATCCAGTCGTCGGACTCGAAGGCGTAGGCGAGGTGGGAGTGTGTGAAGATGTGGACGAAGAACGCGCCGTCGGGCTTGAGCCAGGAGGCGATGCGGGCGAAGAGGGAGGCGTAGTTTTTCATGTGCTCGAGCATCTCGACGGAGACGACGCGGTCGAAGCGGTGATTGAGCGTGAGGTGATTAGCGTCGGCGGTAATGATGGTGGGTGGGGTGACGCCTCGGCGAGCGGCTTCGGCGAGGATGAAGTCGCGCTGAGGGCGGGAGTTGGAGACGGCGGTGATGCGTGCGTTTGGGAAGTGCTGGGCCATGTAGAGGGTGAGGGAACCCCAGCCGCAACCGAGTTCGAGGATGTCGGAGTTGTCGTGAAGGTCAGCACGCTGGCAGGTGAGGCGGAGCATGGCCTCTTCGGCATCAGCGAGGGAGTGGACGGGGGTTTCGGGTGCTGTGGGCCAGTACGCGCTGCTGTATTTGAGGCGAGGGCCGAGGCAGAGTCGGAAGAAATCGGGAGGGAGTTCATAGTGCTGGCGGTTGGCGGCGTCGGTGTGAACGGCGATAGGAGCGACGGCGAGGTCGGCGAGGAGAGCGCGGAAGCGGAGGTGCCGGGCTTCGAGGCCGCCGCGGGATTCGTGGCGGATTCGGGCACGGAGTCGGGATCGGATGCCGGCACGGAGGAGGGGGTCTGGGATGAGGCCGCGGTCGAGGAGGGACTCGTACCAAGCGGTCGGTGCGTCGGCGGGGGTATCGACGGGTGCAGGAGGCGAGCGGAGCAAGGCGGTGTTGGAGGAGGCAGTGGTCATCGGGGAGTCTCGGGAGAAGTGGGAGAGGCGGGGGTGTTGCCGAGGTCTGGTCGGGGGAACCACGGAAAAAAGGCGTTTGTGGTGCGCTGGTAGCGGCGGTACGCGTCGGGGCGAGAGCGAAGGGCGCGGGCTTCGGTGGGAGGAATGCCGGTGAGTTTGAGAAC
Organism: Phycisphaerales bacterium; assembly: GCA_041742635.1. Lineage (GTDB taxonomy): Bacteria > Planctomycetota > Phycisphaerae > Phycisphaerales > UBA1924 > JTS-AC122. The sequence continues at coordinate 5,930 of JBGSIF010000146.1, read as the reverse complement.
GAAGAGGAGCATCAGCAAGGGCGCGGACCAGGCGAGCCAGGCGATGGAGAGGGGAGCGGAGGAGGCGAGGAGGGCGAAAGCGATCCAGATGAGCCACTCGAAGAAGTAGTTGGGGTGTCGTGAGTAGTGCCAGAGGCCGATGGAGCAGACTTGGCCGGCGGAGTCGGGGCGGCGTTTGAAGGCTTTGAGTTGGGCGTCGGCGATGGACTCGCCAAGGAGCGCGACGGTCCAGCAGATGAGCGCGAGGAAATCGAGGGTGTTGGGTGCGGGGGCGTGGGATCGAGCGGCGATGAGAAAAGGTGTGCAGAGGAGCAGGACGAGGAGGGCTTGTGCTTGGAAGAAGAGAAAAAAGACGGGTTGGGCACGGTGGCCGAGGCGGGCACGCATCGTTTGGTAGCGGGGGTCTTCTGGGCCTGTGAGGACGCGGTCGAACAGGAGGTGGGCGGCGAGCCGGAACCCCCAGACGGCGACGATGGCAGCGAGGAGAGCGCGGCGGAGCGGATCGCCGGGGCTGGTGAGCGAGATGAAGATGGCGGCGGAGGCGAGGGAGGCGGCCCAGCCGACATCGACGACACCGGCGTCGCGCGTGCGGCGCTGAAGGAGCCAGAGGGCGAGCATGAGGGCGGAGGTGCCCAGTGCGATGCAGACGAGTTGTTGGAGGAGGGAGAGGTGCATCTGGGATTAGGCGGGTGGGGAAGCCGGGGGAGGGGAGACATGCGACGAGCGGCAGAGGGGTTTGGCAAAGAGGAGTTGGACGACGCTGGTGCGAGCGGAACGGAAGACGCCTTGGGAGTAGGCGAGGTAGTAGTCCCACATGCGGAGGAAGCGGTCGTCGTAGCCGAGGGCGCGGGCGTCGTCGAGGCGAGAGAGGAAGGCGGCACGCCAGGCCCGGAGTGTGGCGGCGTAGTGCTGACCGAAGTCGTCGAGGCGACGGAGTTGGAGGTCGGTGTGTGAAGCGGTGGCGGCGAGCATGGCGTTGACGCCGAGGAGGCAACTGCCGGGGAAGATGTATTTTTTGAGGAAATCACGGCGTCGAGCGGCGGCATCGAATGCTTGATCAGCGATGACGATGGCTTGGATGAGGGCCGCCCCGGTGGGCTTGAGGAGGCGTGAACAGACGGCGAAGAACGTGGGGATGTGCTGGCGGCCGACGGCTTCGATCATCTCGATGCTGACGAGTTTGTCGAACGAGCCGGAGAGGTCGCGGTAGTCTTGGTTGAGGAGGGTGATGCGGCTGTGGAGGCCGGCGGCGCGGATGCGGTCGGAAGCGGCGCGATGTTGCTGAGCGGAGATGGTGGTGGTAGTCACACGGCAGCCGTAGTGGGTGGCGGCGTGGATGGCGAGTGATCCCCAGCCGGTGCCGATTTCGAGGAGATGGTCGGAGGGTTTGAGGTCCAGGGCGCGGCAGGCACGGTCGATCTTTTCGATCTGTGCTTCGTGGAGAGAAGCGGTGGGAGACGGGAAGTAGGCGGAGGAATAGGTCATGGAGGGATCGAGGAAGAGCGAGAAGAAGTCGTTGCCGAGGTCGTAGTGAGCGGCGATGTTTCGGCGGCTTCCGGCGCGGGAGTTTCGCTGGAGCCAGTAGGCGGCACGGGAGAAGGGGACGGCGAGTCGGGCGAGAGGGCTGTGGAGGTGATGGGCGGCGGCGAGATTGAGGGCCATGATCTCGAAGAGGGTGGGGAGGTCGTCGCAGGTCCAGAGGGCGTCGATGAAGGAATCGGCGATGCCGAGGTCGCCCCCGAAGGCGGCGGCGGAGTAGAAGCGGGGGTCGTGGACGGTGATGGTCGCGTGGGGGGTTGGAAGGGAGAGCGGAGCGGGGGTCGTGGGTTGGGTGGTGTGAGAGGTGCCGGCGTGGTGGTCGATGAGTGTGAGTTGGCCGAGATGGATGCGATGCAGCGACGCGAGGACGAGTCGGTGGCCCATGGAGGTGAAAGGTCCGGCGGCAACGCCGGGCGCGGCGGCGGAGCGCAGCGGAGTGGGCGTGGTTGAGATGGTGGTCATGGATGAAAGCCTTGGGTGGTGTTCGGCTGCGTGAAAGTGGGCGTTGGGAGCGGTGGTGCGGGTGGGGTGAGGGTCGGCGCGTGAGGGAATGTGGGAGAGCGTTTCATTCGAAGACGCAGGGCGTGGGTGTAAATGGACGCGATGACTTGGAGTGTCATAAAGGGGTAGCGGACGAGGATGGCGCGGAGTGAGGCGGGCGTGATCTCGCGGCGCTCGAGTTGGAGCGTCGCGTCGAAGGCTTTGGGTGTGGTGCAGCGATGATCAAGGACGTTCATGTGGACGAAGAGAGCGTTGGTGGGCGGCGCTGGGGGGGCGAGTGACCAGTCGTATTCGAGGTCGAGCGGAAGGAAGGGGGAGACGTAGAAGTCCTTACCGAATCGCCAGCGGTGGATGCCGCTGGGGCTGATGTGGGCGGTACGGGCGTCGAGGACGTAGGCGTGTCGTTCGTTCCACGGGGTGTTCGTGATTTGAGCGAGGACGCCGGCGAGGTGGAGATGTGCATCGAAGCAGTAGTAGAACGTGACGGGGTTGAAGATGTGGCCGAAATAACGGAGATGGGTGAGCATCCGGACGGGGCCGAGGGGACGAAGCCCGATCTGGCGTTGGACTTCGTCGCGGACGGCGTCGGCGAGCGGGAGGGCGGGATCGCCGAAGTAGTCGTCGCGCCGGAATCGTGCGGGGCACCAGCGCGAAGTTCCCCAGAGGCGGGAGAGGGATAGAACGGTGGGGAGTTCGGCGAGGTCGAGATAGACCATGAAGAGGGGGAAGTCGAACTCGTGCGGGGGCGTGCGTCGGCGGTGGCGAACACGGCCGGTATAGAGCGCGCTGGCGAGGGTCATTGAAGACCTCCTTTCACGCCGAGGTCTTCGCAGACGCGGAGAGCGCTGACGACGCCGTCTTCATGGAAACCGTTGCCCCAGTACGCGCCGCAGAAGTGGGTGCGGCGGCGGTTGCTGATGTCGCGCCAGCGGGCGCGAGCGGCGTCGCCGGCGGTGGTATAGAGGGGGTGGTGGTACGTGAAGCGGCCCACGATACGGGTGGGGTCGATGGTGCCGGGGTCGTTAAGTGTGACGCAGATAGGGGAGCGGGTGGCAAGCCCCTGGAGGATGGACATGTTGTATGTGACGATGGGGGGAGCGGCGGGGTCGCCGGCGAGGCGGTAGTTCCACGCGGCCCAGCACCGACGCCGGCGCGGAAGGACGCGGGCGTCGGTGTGCAGAACGGCGTCGTTGGGTTGATATGGCATCGCGCCAAGCACGGTACGTTCGTCGGGTGCGACGTCGTCGAGGAGCCCGAGGGCTTGGTCGGAGTGCGTCGCGAGGATGACATGGTCGAAGGTGTGATCCGCGGCCGCGGTGCGGAGACGGACGTGGTCGGGGAAGCGAGTCATGGAGAGAACAGGCTGTGCGGTGTGGAGCGTGGAGCGGGAAGTGTTGACGAGGGCGGTGACATAAGCGTGGGAACCACCGACGACGGTGCGCCAGGTGGGACGCCGGCGGAGGTCGAGCATGCCGTGGTTGTCAAAGAAGCGGAGGAAGAAGCACGCGGGGAAACGGAGAAGGTCTTCGCGTGGTGCGGACCAGATGGCCGAGGCCATGGGGAGCAAGTAGTCGTTGAGGAAGGACTGTGAGAAGCGGTTGCCGCGGCAGAGGTCGGCAATCGTGGCGTCGGGGGGAAGGTCGCTCAGGAGGGGCTTGCCGCGGCGTGCGAGGGTGGCGACGCCGCGGACGACAGACCACCATCGTGCGCGGAAGAGGTTGGTGGGGGAGCCGACGAGGCCTGCGAGAGATGAGCCGCCGTACTCGAAGGAGGAGGCGGCGTCGTGGACGCTGAAGGACATGGAGGTGGGGCGAGAGGGGACGTCGAGTTGGTGGAGGAGGCGGGAGAAGTGCGGGTAGTTGCGGTCATTGAAGACGATGAAGCCTGTATCGACGTGGAAGAGACGGTCTTCGTGGTGGACGGGGACGGTGTGGGTGTGGCCGCCGAGTCGGGCGTCCTGCTCGAAGAGGTGAACGTCGTGGTGTGGGCTGAGGAGATAGAGGGCGGTGAGGCCGCTGATGCCCGCGCCGACGACGGCGATCTTCACGACGCACCTCGGTGGGGTGAGTGGGAGGGAGGGTGTATGTGGGGGCGCTCCGCGTGTTCTTGTGCGGCGAGGTAGACCTTGGCGGGGACGGGGCGGAGGTTCCAGACGACGCCGAAATAGGAGAGGGCTTTGAGTGTCCAGTAGGTGGGGTCGATCTCCCACCAGAAGAAGCCCTGGCGGGCGGTGCCGGGGTAATAATGGTGGTTGTTGTGCCAGCCTTCGCCGAGGGTGAGCAGGGCGAGGAAGAAGTTGTTTCGGCTGTCGTCGGGGGTGTGGAATCGGCGTGAGCCGAGCGTGTGGGCGAGGGAGTTGATGGTAAAGGTGGCGTGGTAGAGGAGTGTGGTGGAGACACCGAAGCCCCAGATGATGAGTTGGACGGGTCCGGTATTGAGCGAGGGGGTGAAGTGTTGGAAGCACACGCCCAGCGCGGTGAGAAAGAGGACGAGGCCGAGCGGGCCGACGAGGTGGAAGCGTTCGAGCCAGACGAGTTCGGGGAACTTGCGCCAATCGGGGATGGCGTCCCAGTCTGTGGCCCGGCCGCGGGGGGTGAGGAACCAACCGGTGTGGGACCAGAAGACGCCCTTCCACCAAGGTGAGTGTGGGTCTGGTGAATCGTCGGCGTGGCGGTGGTGCTGGCGGTGGTGGGCGGCCCACCAGAGGGGGCCGCGCTGGGCGGCGGTGGTGCCGAGGTAGGCAAAGAGGAACTGCGTGAGGCGGTGGGTGCGGAATGTGCGGTGCGAGAAGTAGCGGTGGTAAAAGGCGGTGATGACGAACATGCGGAAAAAAAAGAGAACCGCGGCGACGATGAGTGCGGTCCAACTGAAGGCGATGAAGAACGCAGCGAGAGCGAGGAGGTGGATGAGCGCGATGGGCAGGATGTCGCGGGCGCGGACGGAGCGGTCGTCGGCACAGCGCACAGGAGGTAGGGTGGGGGCGGCGTCGGGCATGGCTTATGGCGTTCGTTAACAGAGTAGGGTTGGATTCATGGGGATTGGGTGGGTGGGGCGTGGGGTGTGAGGCGTGGGGTGTGGGGTGGGGGGTGGGGGGGGCGTTTTTGCCGCGGTTGCGGCCTGAAACGTCGTGGTTGCGGCCTGAAACGCCATGGTTGCGGCCTGAATTGTCGTGGTTGCGGCCTGAAACGCCATGGTTGCGGCCTGAAAGTCGTGTTTACGGCCTGAAATGCCATGGTTTCGGCCTACGGCGCGGCGTTCACGGCCTGAAACGGCGCGTTTGCGTTGGGTGGCACGGCGTTTCCGATCCTGAGCGCGGCCCGTCGGGGTCAACTGGATTCGGATTCGCGCACGGCGTGCGCCGATGAGCGCGATTCGTGCGCGGCTCGCGGGGCGGGCCGTGGGTGCGAGGGGGAAGTGTGGTGGTGATGGGTGGGGTGGGGGGGGGGAGGTTGTGAGTCGAAGTGAAGACAGAACGAGAGCCGCTCTGGCGAGCGGTGCCAACCGGTCGCCGGGGGACATATGCTCCGGTGCGACCTGCGAAGGGGGAGATGGACGTTGGGGAACGAACTCTTACTTGTCTGGATACATCGTGCTGCTGAGTGTGCGGAACTTGTCGATGACCCATTCGCTGCGGACGCTCTTTTCGGGCGTGTCGCTGAGTATCGCGGCGGGGGAGCGGGTGGGGCTGATCGGGCCGAACGGAGCGGGGAAGAGCACGCTGCTGCGGATCCTGGCGGGGGCGGAACAGCCCGACGAAGGAGACGTAACCACGAGCAAGGGGCTACGGGCGGTGTACGTGTCGCAGCAGGAAGAGTTCCCGGCGGTGGATTCACACGGGGAGGTGTCCACGGTGCGGAGCGTCGTCGTGGACGCGGCGATGAGCTGGGGGG
>JBGSIF010000145.1:0-1547 GCA_041742635.1 Phycisphaerales bacterium | reverse complement strand
GCCGCCAGCGTCCGCGGCGTCCAATCCATCTACACCGACGACCTCCTCCGCATGTCCGTCGTCGTCACCGCCGTCGCCACACTCATCACCTATGCCGGCTATGTCGAAGACCGCGCGATGAAGTTCTGGTCCACCCTCGGCACCCTCGGCACCATCGGCATCAGCCAAGTCCTTCCCGCATCACCCGACATCAACTCGCAGCCAGTAAACCCAACGCCGGTCCCGCCGCCCGAGGCGTCGATCAATGCGAAACCTTTTTCGCTTCCCTACGCCGCCTCACTATCGCCAATGACCCCTACCCACGCCCGCTGGCGTTTCTACCTCCTCTGGATCACCATGCTCCCTGCCACCTACGGACTCCTCCGCTGCATCGTCATGCTCGAACGCGGCCTCTACGACGACCCCACCGAACTCGCCGCCGGCGATCGCCCCGTCCAACTCGCCGTTCTCCTCTTCGGTGCCGTCACCCTCGCCCTCGTCGCCATTGGGTAGCCACGCGTTCCGCGATCGCATCGCTCGGTTCGGCCTTGCGCCGTGCCACCGAAGTCCGTGTGCTTTGAATGCCATTCAGATAAGGACGGGTCAGGTGGGGTGTTTCTTTCGATATGCGGTGCGAGTGGTGGTGAGTTTGGAGAACCGCTGCGTTCGTTTGGTCGCGCGGGCGTAGCGACGGCCCGTTCGCTTCGGGTTGACCTTGAGCGCCGGGATGGGCTCGTCATCGCGCCGATGGAGCATCCAACGCAGCGCGTCGATGAAGCTGATGCGCCACGGCGACACGCCCTGCGCCTCCGCGGCGGCCACCATCACCGCGCACACCGCGTTGTACACCAACGCGAACATGAGCATCTCCCGCTTGACGCCTTCGACCGTCTTGCAGTGCAGGCTCGTCATCCCCAGCGTCTGCTTCAGGTGACGCAGGTTCACCTCGACCTGCCAGCGGACCATGTACAGCTCGGCGAGCTCCTTCGCCGGGTACTTGACTGGGTCCCGCAGCGTCGTCATCAACTCGATCTCCCGTGTGCGGAACCCGGGCTCGTGCACCTTGAACTTCAGCACCCGCACGTTCATCGTGCTCGGGAGCTCCGCGAACTCCTCGGGCGTCATCCACCCCGGCCGATTCTGCGGCTTGAGCACTTCGACGACCTGGTCCTGATCTCCCAACTCCTCGACCAAGATCGCGGCCTTGCGTCGATGCCGGTTGTACGCGTTCTTGGGACGAGGCCCCTTGGGTGCCGGGTACGCGATCCGGCGTCCCTGATGACATCGGCAGAGCGTGTGCACGCCGCGTGCCCGCAGCATCGCCAGGTGGGGATAGGCGCTGATGCCACGGTCGGTGATGAGCACATCGCCGTCCTGAAGATGGGAGTACATCTCGGGAACTTTGGTGATGTCCTGCGTCGCGTACGGCGAGATGATCAGGTCCAGAAGCAGCCCGCTGGCCGCGTCGAACAAGGGCAGCACGTGCGCCACGGGGAACCCGAGCCCGGGGCCGGGCTTGGTCGGCTGACCGAAGTGCGCCTGGAGGTCGGCCGCTTCCGGCATGTCGC
>JBGSIF010000144.1:0-1911 GCA_041742635.1 Phycisphaerales bacterium | reverse complement strand
GTGGACCACGCACGAGCGTAGCCGCTCCCCGGCTCGGGGGGGGACGGGCGGGGGCGCGGGGGGGGCACGGGCGGGATCACGCGGGCCGGTTGATTCCCCCACGCCTATCCTTCGCCCCTCTCCATACCCACCAAGCCCAATCATTCTTCGGAGCCACGCCGCATGGAAACCACACTGATTATCCTCAAGCCCGACGCCGTGCAGCGCGGGCTGATGGGCCGCATCCTCACCCGCTTCGAGGACAAGGGTCTTCAGATCGTCGGGTGCAAACTCACGCAGATCTCTCAGCAGCTCGCCGCCACGCACTACGAGGCCCACCAGTCCAAGCCTTTCTACGCCGGGCTGGTCCGCTTTATGACCAGTTCCCCCGTGCTCGTCCTCGCCGTGCGTGGCAACGGCGCGATCGCCATTGCTCGCAACATGATGGGCGCCACATTCGGCTCCAAAGCCGCCCCGGGCACCATCCGCGGCGACTTCGGCGTCTCCAACTCCTTCAACCTCATCCACGGCTCCGACAGCCCCGAGGCCGCCGAACGCGAACTCAAACTCTTCTTCGGCTCCGGCGAAGTCCTCGCCTGGCCTCGCGCCGGCGATGCCTGGATCTACGACACCAGCGGCGGCAAAATCGAATAGCCCCCCCACCCGCCCCGCCCCCCCTGCCCGCCCCATCGCCGCCAGTTTTTGCTTCGTTCACCCACACCCTATCCCCATACCCCCGTCTACCCACGCGCTTTCAGCCGTGCCGTCGCCGCCCGCGCCCGCTCCACGATCGCACCGATCTGCGCGTCGTCCGAAGACTGGTAGATCCCCAGCACCCGCCCGTCCGGGCCGACCAGCGCGAACCAGCCGGGGTGCCGGATGTTCGAGATGCTCGTCCCGTCGCCGAGCAGGATGCGTTCCTCTTCGCGCTCCTCGATCCCCCACTTCAGCCCGTCCCGCAGCAGGCTCCACGTCTGGGCCTTCTTTCCGCTCAGGAACGTCCAGCGTGTGAAGTCCGCTCCATGTTCCGCCGCGTACTTCTTCATCACCACCGGGGTGTCGTGCTCCGGGTCGACGGTGAAACTCACGAACCGCGTGGGCGTACCTTCCAGCCGCTTCATCACCTCGATCATCGCGCCCGTCAGCACGGGACAGATGAACGTGCATCGCGTAAAGAAAAACGATACCACCGTCACACGCCCGGTGAAGACGTCGTTCGTCACCGTGGCGCCGTCCTGATTCTCCTGCGAGAACGACGGGATCGAAAGCAGTTCCACGCGGTAGTCGGGCCGCAGCGGATCGATAGACACCGGCCCACCGTTGTCGATGATCACGTCGGGCACCGCCCCCCCGCTCGCCGCCCCCCCACTCCTGCCGCCAGTGACGTCCTTGCTCGGCGTAGTTCCCGACGATCCCGCGCTGAGTACCACCAGCACGACTCCCACGCTCACGCCCACGATGCCGACCATTGCCAGAATACCCTTCGTCGCTGGTGTCATGGAGTTGCCCGTCTCAAAGTTCTGTCGCCGCGCGAGAACAAACTCACACGCTGGCCGCGGGCATTCTAGAGGTCCGGATCGAACACCTCTCGCTTTTCACGCCGAGCCGCTTCGATCATCTGCCGCTTGGGCCGCCCATGCAGCGAGATCGACGCTAAGCACTCGCGGCACGCCGCACCGAGCACTTGGTGGAGTTTCTCGTGATCGGGGTGCGCCTCCAGCCGTTTCACCAGCAGTTCCACCCGCGCGAAGCAGTCCAGCCCCGGCTCCACCGACGCGATCGCCGCGTCGCCCAGCAACTCGCACGCACGCAGGAACCACGTCACCGTGGGCACGACGGTTTCGTCGGCAACCCCGCCTCGCCGACCTGCACTTTCGCTCTTTTTCGCTGGCCGCTTCGCAGACGTCTTTGCCCTCGGCGGCGTCACCCGCG
>JBGSIF010000143.1:0-8632 GCA_041742635.1 Phycisphaerales bacterium | reverse complement strand
GTGGCGCGTCACGCCCATGGCTTGCTCGAAGCCGATGTGGTTGTCGCCGTGCCGGCGGCGGGTTCACGCGCCGACGCCGTGCCGATGCTGGATGTGCTTGCATCCGCGGGCGTGCCAGACTGGTTTGACGCCGGCGAGAGTGGGGGACGCGAAAGGGGTGTTGCGCAGTGGTCGATCGATCACGGCAGGCCGGCGGGATTGGGCACGCAGCGCCTCCCGTCTTCATCAGGTCGGTATGTCCCGCTGATCGGCAGCAACGGCAGGTTGGGGGTGCTGGGGCTACGCCCGGCTTCGCTCCGCATCAAGCAGAACGGCGGGGAGGCCTTCGATGCTCCGAGCCTGCAACTGATCGAGGCACTTGCAAGCCAGGCCGCCTCTGCGATGGAGCGAGTGTTGCTGAGCGAATCGCAACAGGCCGCCACAATCGAAGCCGAGCGGGAACGGATGCGTAGCGCCCTGCTGAGTTCGGTGTCTCACGATCTGCGAACGCCCCTGGCGAGCATTACGGGGGCCGCGAGCGCACTGGAACAGGCAGCGTCGGCGTCGTGTGAACCGACCACGGACGCGAGGGATATCGTCGGGATCGACCCGGGAACCCGCGCTTCACTCCTTCGAACGATCGTCGAAGAATCGTCACGCCTCAACGACATCATCGCCAACCTGGTATTTGCAACGCGACTCGAATCGGGAGCGATCACGCTCAATCGGGATTGGACGACGGTCGAAGAGATTGTCGGAGTGGGTTTGGCTCGGCACCGAGACGAACTCGCCGACCGCCCGTTTCGCATGTATCTTCCGGATGAGTTGCCGATGATCCGGGTGGACAACGCCATGCTGCCGCAGGTGCTGCACAACTTGGTAGAGAACGCCTTGCGGTATACTCCCGCCGGAACGCGACTCTCGATCACTGCGTGGACCACGGATGAACAGATCGTCGTGAAAGTCGCCGACGAAGGCCCGGGCCTGGCGGATCACGAATCGGCGAAGGTGTTTCAGAGGTTCTATCGCGGCCGGGCTTCCAAGGCATCGGCGGGATCGCCTGCACCCTCGTCATCGGGCACCGGGATGGGGCTGGGGCTGACGATCTGCGAAGGGATCATCGCGGCGCACGGCGGACGAATCTGGGCCGAACCGAACGTGCCTCGCGGCGTTGCGTTTCTGTTTTCGTTGCCCGTTGACCGCCCGCAGCCGTGCGTCCCGCGTGAGAACGATCAAGCGATGGCCGCAGATGCGGTGGTCGAAGGAGGCTTGGCATGAGCGAGGGTCGTGCAACGCCCATGTCCGCTGTGCCTCCGCCGGGGCACGCCCCATTGATCCTAATCATTGAGGACGAAGAGCCGATCCGGCGCTTTCTCCGCGCGACGCTCGCGGTGAATCACTTCCGCGTCCGAGAATCCAGCACCGCACGCGACGGCTTGCTCCAGGCTGTCACCGCACACCCAGATCTCATTTTGCTCGACCTGGGATTGCCCGACGGCGATGGGCTGCAGGTGACCCAATCTGTGCGCACAGAATCAGCAGTTCCAATTGTGATTCTGTCGGCACGAGGGCAAGAAAGCGATAAGGTCGCGGCGCTTGACGCCGGCGCGGACGACTACCTGACCAAACCGTTCGGTGTCGGCGAACTGCTCGCACGAATTCGAGTTGCACTGCGTCACTCGGCATTGGTGGGTACGAGGGGGGGCAACGGCGAGATGGTGCCCCCCAAGCCGTACGAAGCCACCGTTGATAATCGAACTCTCCGCGTCGATACCCTCGCGCGGATGGTGTACATGACCGAACACGGGGGCAGTGCAGACGCCGGGAGCGATCGTGGGAGCAGCCAGAAGACTCGGCATCGGCGAGAAGTGCGGCTCACTCCGATGGAGTTCAAACTGCTCGCGTTTCTCGTCAAGCACGCCGGTAAAGTGCTGACGCACCAGATGATCCTGAAAGAGGTGTGGGGCGTACAGCATGTGTCAGATGTGCAGTATTTGCGCGTCTATGCGGGTGAAATACGCAAGAAGATTGAAGCGGACTCGGCTCAACCGCGATTTCTGCTGACCGAACCGGGTGTGGGTTACAGGTTGATCGAAGGGGGTTGACGGCGAATCGAGTACGCGGGGAGTAAAAAAGATGCTGCAGTCCGGTAGGCTTGTGGGCGGGGCTGAATCGGATGGGCAGATGGGGGCAACCTCGTCGTGGATGCGCAGTTCTTGCTCATTTCTATCGGGAGTTGCCAAGAATCGGCGGGAATTGCAACTCGGCGCGTCGGATGGAACGAAAAGAAGCGTACTTAGGTCGTACGGACGCGCGTGGCGGCTACGTTCGGAGTAGCCATCCGATCACAAACCTACCTTTCTAGACCCACTCAACCGAGATACGATCACGATGATGATACATCAAGCCTCGATCATGTCGCTCCTGATCACTGTGGGCGTGGGAGTGTTTCCGACAAAGGTCGGAGCGGCGCGGCTGCCGTTCGGCGTTGCGGGGGTACATGTCGCGCCGGCCGTGCAACGTTCCGAACGTAACGGGTTTCAAGCAGTTCGTGCGTCTGCCGAAACATGGGCGCAGGTATCAGAACGCTTCGGCGGGGTGCGAGCGGATACGAAAGCGAGCCGAGACGTGGTGATGGCGTTCACGGTCTCGACGGAGGTGCGGGAGGTGCTTGTGAAGGGAGGGCAACGGGTGCGGAAAGACGACATCCTGCTGCGCGCGCGGGATGCGGATCAGGTAGCGATCGTGGAAGCCCAGCGGATATCGGCGAACAACGACAATGAGATCAAGGCGGCCGCGTTGCAACTGGAACTCAACGATTTGCAGTACAGCCGGCTGAAAGAGTCCGGGCAGGGGGGTGTCGCGGAACTCGATGAAGCGAGGATCCGCGCGGCGACAGCGAAAGTACAACTCGAACAGGCGCGAGTACGTGCGGACCTTGAAAAGAAACGGCTAGAGCAGGCCGAAGGGCAACTGGAACGGTACCGGCTGAAGGCACCCTTCGACGGGGTGATCGAAGAAGTGAAAGTGGATGTCGGGCAGGGGGTGCGTGAGGCCGAACCGGCACTACGGATCGTCAATACGGAACAGTTATGGATTGAAGTGTACGAAGAGACGACCAAGACGATCCGATCGGGGCTGGATAAGGACAAGCCGGCGTGGGTGCTGGTGGATCTGCCGGAACGGCCCCGGCTGGTGGAGGGCAAGGTGTTGTACATATCTCCGGTGGCGGATTCGGTGAGCCAGAAGCGACGTGTGCGGGTTGAGATAGTGAACACGGAGTCATGGCCTGCGGGGACGCCGGTGAAGGTGGTTTTCGAGCAACCGGAGACGGCGTGGGATGCGTATCGAGCAGGGCACACCGCGGCCCGTGTCGGGAGTGAGCAGCGATGATCGACATGACGAATCTGAAGTCGCCCGGGTGGCAGCGCGTGGTGCTGGAACTGTCCGGGGGTGTGCCGGACGACAAGAGTTTCTATGAACGACTGATGCGGATATTGGCGCAGGTGAGCGCGGCGCGTCGTGCGTCGCTGTTCTTGCCCACACGCATGGAAGGGGATGAGGTCGAGCCGCGAGAGGTATCGACGTGGCCAGATGGGCCGATCGGGGAGATCGATGCGAGCGACGCCGCGGGTACGGGAGTGAGTGCGGCGGAGTTCGCCAGCGAACTGAAGAACGCGGCCCGCCAAGCATTTGGATCGGGCGCAGCGCGTGCCTTTGCGATCGATAAAGCGTCGGGTCCGTATTACGACCAGACCGGTCCGCAGGGATACATACTGGCGATACCGCTGGCGGTCGCGGCGCCGCCCGCGCCGGGCGCGACGACGTCTACATCGGTGCAAATACCAGCGGTTGTGACGATGGTGATCGAGCCGCGATCGAAGGAAGCGGTACGCTCGACGCTGGCGATGGGGGAAGTACTCGCGGGGTATGTGCATACGCACTTTGCAAAGCAGCAACTGCGGCGGACACAGACGGCGAGTTACGCGCTGGACCTGGCGACGCGTCTGATAGCGTCGGTGAACACACCGGCGAACTTCAAGGGCGCGCTGCTGCAACTGGCGAACGATCTATCGCGTCAAATGCCGGCCGACCGAGTGGCGATCGGATGGGTGCGGAACGACACGGTGCGTGTCGAGGCGATCAGTGATACGGAGCATTTCGATCGTCGGATGGCGATGGTGCAGAAACTGCAAGCGGCGATGGACGAGTGTCTGGATCAAGAACAGCCGGTGATGTTCCCGCAGCCGTCGGGCGAAGGGCCGGCGGGGGATGTGCTGCTTTCGCAGGCGATCGTGCATTCGCACCGGGAACTGGTCGCCGGTGATGCGCAGTTGAAAGTGTGCTCGTTCCCGCTGCGGATCGATGACGAGATCATCGGAGTGGTGACGGTTGAAGTCGGCGGTGCGGGCAAACTGGAAGTGGGATCAGTTGAGCTGCTTCAGTCGGCGCTGGATTTGTTGTCGCCGGTGCTGAAAGTGAGGCGGAGCGACGACCGTGCGTTGCCGGCGCGTGCGTGGGTATCGACGAAAAACGCGATGGCGTGGGTGGTCGGTCCGAAGCACACCGTGTGGAAAGCGGTAGGGGTTGTGCTGCTGATCGCGGCGGTGTTTGTGACGGTGTACGAAAAAACATACCGTGTGACGGCGGAGGCGGTGCTTCAGCCGCGCGAGCGACGGATTATCTCGGCCCCGTTCGATGGGACGGTGGACTTCATACGAGATGGACTGGAGCCGGGACTGCTGGTTCACAAGGGCGATGTGCTGGTGCGGCTGGATACGAAGGAACTGGAACTCTCGCGTGCGGATGTGAACGGTCGGATGAAGCAGGCGGAGACACAGGAGGCGGCGGCGCTGAAGGAGAAAGACACCGCCGCGGCTGCGAAAGCGCAGGCGCAGTGGGTGCAGGCCGAGGCTCAACTGAAGTACATCGATGAACGGATCGCACGCTCGACGATCGTCGCGCCGCTGACCGGCCGGGTGATCACGGGTGATTTGAAGAACCGACTGAGCAGCACGATCAAACTGGGGGACGCGTTGCTCGAGGTCGCGCAGATGGAGGACATCGTCGTGATCGCGCAGGTCGCCGACAGCGATATATGGCTGGTGCGGGATGCGTTTGATCGTGGGGAGTTGGGAGGCGAGATCGTGGCGAAGTCGCAGCCGTCGAAGCCGTTCAAAGTGAAGATGGAGCGGATCGTTCCGCTGTCGCAGGCGAAAGACGGGAAGAACACGTTCGAGGTGCGGCTTGCGCTGGAAGATGCGCCGGACTGGTTCAGCCCTGGGATGGAAGGGATCGCCAAGATCAACACGCAGAAGCATTCGTTGCTATGGATCGGATCGAGAAAAGTGTTGGATGCCGTGCGACTGTGGTGGTGGTGAACGAGCCGACGATAGGGAGAAGCCTTCTTCCCGCAGAATAGTGGTGTGTCAGTGCGAACAAACAAGCTAACGAACCCCTGCCTCTGGCGCGGGGCAGTCGAAGCCTCCCCGCGAGCAATCGAGGCGATCTAAACACATGTCTGAACGATCAACATTCTCACCATTTTGGCATCGTGTGCGGGCGATGAAGCCGCGCTTGCGGCCCCATGTCGAGATCACACGCCAGCACTACCGCGGTCGGCGGTGGCACGTTGTCCACGACCCATCGTCGAATCAGTTCTACCGGCTCAACCCTATCGCACATGACTTTGTGGGGATGCTTGACGGGGTGCGGGACGTGGAAACGGCGTGGAAACTGTCGCTGGGGAAGCACGGCGATGCGGCGCCGACTCAGAACGAAGTGATTCAACTGATCAGCCAGTTGTATTCATCGAATCTGTTGTCGGTTGATACGACGCCGGAGACGGAGCAGTTGCTGCGGCGAGGGCGGGATCGGCTAGGCAAAAAAGTCAAGCAGCAGATCATCGGGATCATGTACTTCAAGATCCGGCTGTTCAATCCGGATCGGCTGCTGACCGCACTCGAACCGATGGTGCGGCCTCTTATCGGGCCGGTCGGGTTCGCCTTGTGGCTGGCGTTCATCGTGTTCGCGTTGCTGCGGAACGTGATCCCGAACTGGAACGATTTGGCATCTGGTGTCGATAGTGTCATGGCGCCGAGCAACTGGGCGTGGTTGATCGTTGTATTTATCGTCACCAAGGCAATACACGAAGCCGGGCACGGGTTGATATGCAAGCGTTTCGGCGGGCAGGTGCCCGAGTTTGGGGTGATGCTGCTGGTGCTGTTCCCTGCGCCGTTCGTCGATGCGTCGGCGTGCTGGGCCTTCCCGAGCAAGTGGCAACGGATGGCGGTGGGTGCGGGCGGGATGATCTTCGAGTTGACCGTGGCGGCGATTTGTTCGTTCGTCTGGGCGTCGCTGCACGATAGCGGCGTGGGCACCGGCGACACGACCAAACAAGTGATGTACAACGCGATGTTCACGGCGAGCGTTTCGACCGTGTTGTTCAACGCGAACCCCTTGATGCGGTTCGACGGGTATTACATGCTCGCGGACTTGCTTGAAGTACCGAACCTTGCGCAGCGATCGAACAAGATGCTGCAGTATGTGTGTCAGAAGTATGTGTTCAGGCTTGAACGGGTGACCCCGCCGAGTTCGGCCCGGGGTGAGCAATCGATCCTGGTGATCTACGGGATTCTGTCGGGCGTCTACCGGATCTTTCTGTTCTTCTCGATTACGTTGTACGTGATGGGCAAGTTCTTTGCGATCGGTGCGCTGCTGGCGGTGTGGACAGCCGCGGCGTGGTTTATCTTGCCGATTGGCGCGTTCATCCATTGGCTCACTTCAAGCCCGATGCTGGCCGAGAAGCGACTGCGGACGGTTGCGATCAGTCTCTTGATCATCGCGGTGGGCGTGCTGAGCGTCGGTGCGATCCCGTTCCCGGATTATCGGCGAGCGATGGGTGTGATCGAAACGATGCAGCGCAGCGGGGTGTATGTCGGGGTCGATGGGTTCGTGACGCAGGTGCATCTGCGGATCGGCGAAGAAGTGCGGGAGGGTGATCCGATCTTGACGTTGACCAGCCCCGAACTGGTTTCGCGGTACGAGGCGATGAAGGGGCAACTCGATGAGTTTACGGTCGATGAGCGAACGGCTCGCTCGAAGAACGATCCGACGGCGGCGATGGTCCATACGGAACGAATCGCGGTGGTTGAGAAGGGTTTGCGGGACATCGAGCAGAAGCTGGAGAAACTGGTGATTCGATCGCCGCAGAATGGGGTGATCGTTTCGGGTGATCCGAGGCAGTTCGATGGTGCGTACATCAAGCAGGGGCAGCAGGTATGTGAAGTTGTCGATCCGAAACGGGTGCGTATCGCGGCAAGCCTGGATCAGTTGCAGAGCGACTGGATCTCCGAACTGAGTTCTGAACAATACAAGGCGGAGATTCACTCGATCTCGTACCGAGAACAGAACGAAGAAGGACCGCGAAAAGCGAACTGGCTCAGCGATCACGAGCGAGTGATGCCGATTCGCGGGGTGACGCTGATCCAGACGGGGCAGACGGTGCTGCCGTCGGCAACGCTCGGGTACCTCGGCGGCGGGACGATCGAAACGGACCAGCAGCGTGACCCGCAGGGCCGGCTTGCCAAGCGGCAGCGGTTCACGGCGTACCTTGATCCCGCAGTGCCGACCGACGCGGAAGGCACACCGATGTTCGATGGCCGGTATATCGGCGTGCCCGGTGAACCCGTGAAGGTTCGGTTCCGGTTGCCGAGCAAGCCGCTGTTCGATCAGTGGATCGATCGCCTCGTGATTCGTATTAAAGAAGGGGTGAAGATTTAGTGAAGTGCGGGGGTGCGGGATGCTGGCGGATCGGTTCAGTTGTTGCGGTCAATCGTTGTTGAGTGACAAGTGGTGACGGCGATGATCCGCTTTTCGGGTTCCCAGAGTATCGCTTTTTTCTCGCGTTAGATAGTTCCAGTTTTCTTCTTCAAAATGTCCCAAGCCGTTACCCGATACCACGCTTTGTTTGAGTCGATCCGCACCCGTCGGCGTCGCCCGGAGACGCACCGTGGGCTGGATTTGCTCGCATCGCACATCGGGATGAAACTCACGCATCGGCGGATCACGCTGTCGTTTCTGCGGGGAGAAGCCGAGGAAGTCGATCGGCTTGGCGCGGGGATGCGCAACTATTCAGATCAGGCGCTCAACGAATACCTGCGAGACCTCCGAGAAGTGTTCACCCGGCAACGGCAGGATTCGACGGCGGTGCGGTCGGCACTGGCGGGGATCCGAGAAGTCGCCAGGCGAGAGACGGGCGAATCGCCTTACATTGTGCAGTTGATGGGCGCGCTGGCGTTGTACCACGGGCGGATTATCGAGATGCTGACGGGGGAGGGGAAGACGCTCACGGCGTCCATCGCCGCACCGCTGCTGGCGTGGCAGCATCGAAGGCTGCATGTGCTCACGGTCAATGACTATTTAGCGACGCGAGATGCGGAGTCGCGTGCGTGCATTTATCGACGCTGTGGCTGCACGGTCGGCGCGATCCATCAGGATCTGGAACAAGACGCGAGGTTCGATGTGTACTCGCGCTCGATTGTGTATGGGACGCCCAAGCAGATCACGGCGGATTGGCTGAGGGATCAGATTCGGCTCGGGCAACTGACGACGCCATGGGCTGGGCGGCGCCTGCTCGCGGGGGGGGCGGGCG
>JBGSIF010000142.1:0-17970 GCA_041742635.1 Phycisphaerales bacterium | reverse complement strand
GCCACCGAAACCGGCGGCACTGACACCGCCGGCGGTTGCATTGCCGGTACCGGCGGCGACGATGATCGGGACGTCGGATGTGCCGCGAGCGGTCGATCGACCAGCGACGCCGGGATCGGCGTTCGGGAGGGCCACGCCGATTCGATCGTCGGATCGGTAGAAGGAGGAGTGAAGTTGGGGAATGCAGGCGGGACGCCTGCACCACATTGGAGTGCGAGGGGAATGCGGGCGGAGGGAACGGGGGGAGACAATCGTGAAGACCCGGCCCATCGAGGCAGTGTCCGAGCCGTGGCAATCTTTGCGGGGTTCACACCATGTTTTTCAGCAACCGTCGCTCGCGTTCCGCCAAGGACAACGGTGAGGCACGCGAGGAACCGTCCGCGAGCGCGGCGGAGGAGTTTCGGCGGCTCGCCGAGGCGGTCTCGGCACTGAAGACGCCAGTTGCGACGATGGAGTTGCTCGGACGCACCCTGATCGCAACCGTGCAGGAAGCCGAACTGACCGCGCCGAAGGCGGCAGATCTCCGCGACGAACTCCTCATTAAACTCGCCACGCGACCGGATGCTCGGCATGTGGTGCTGGACTTTCAAAATGTGGACTATCTGGACTCGGCCTGCCTCGGGATGCTCCTCCAGATCTTGCGTAAAATCCGCGAGAACGGCGGGCGGATCGCCATCGCAAGCGTCAAAACCCGGGTCGAGGGGCTGTTCAAGTTGACGCGCCTCGAACAACTGTTCCCCATGAAACGCGACGTGATCGACGCGGTGCATGTAGTGGAGGGGCTGGGCTGAACCTTGATGTGGCCCAGAACGGAAGTCGCACCAACAGACAACAGGGTGAACGCACAAGGAAGCGCGACGATTCGGAAGACCTCATCGTCGGCGTGGTGGTAGGGTGCCGACGGGCCATGATGTGGTACTCACGCCAACGGCGCGTGCAAGCCTCGTTGCTGTGCGGCGTCTATTATCGCTGCACAGAAAGGGCGGGGCGGCGCCATGGATACAAGTACGGACACGAAGCACGCTCCAGCGTCGGATGGCAATCCGCGCGGGGGGTCTGTTGAACTACCGACACTCGCGGCGAGCGAAGGCGGTGGAGGTCTGACGGCGGACGGACGGCTCAAATCAGGACGGCTCGCCGGTCTGACGATGGGGCGGGCGATCTGGGTGCTGGCGTGGCCAGTCTGCGTCGAGTCGATTTTGATGTCGCTTGTCGGCGCTACGGATACCTACGTCGCGGCACACCTCAGCGCGGCGGCGACGAACGCGATCGGCGGGGCGTCATACCTCCTTTGGTTCATCGGGCTGGTGCTGATGGCGATCGGGGTGGGGGCAACCGCGCTGATCAGCCGAGCGGTGGGGGCGAGCCGGCTGGCGTCGGCAAACGCCGCGGTGGGACAGACACTGCTGCTCGCGGTCGTGTGCGGGTCGGGGGTCGGGGTGCTGATCGCGCTCTTCGCCGAGCCGGTGGCGGGGGTGCTGCGGATCCGCGGGGAATCGCTGGAAGCGTTCAAGTTGTACTGCTGGATCGTGGCGGCGGGGGTGCCGTTCATCTCGATCTTGTCGTGCATGGGATCGTGCCTGCGCGGTGCGGGAGACTCGCTGCGGCCCATGCGCGCGATGATCGTTGTGAACATCGTGAACGTCGTACTCACTTGGATCTTGTCCGGCGTGGACATCCGCACCGCGTCGCTGGTGAACGGCGAAACCGTCACTCGAACCGTGCTGGCCAATCCGTTCCCGTTCAAAATGGGCGTGGCAGGCATTGCGCTGGGAACGGTAATCGCCGAGGCGGTCGGCGCAGTCTTGATCCTCCGCGCGTTATACAAAGGCACGCACGGCGTGACGTTGCTGCGGCGTCGGCTCAGGCCGCATGTGGTCATGCTCAAGCGGCTGGTGCGCGTCGGCATCCCGAACTTTCTTGAAACACTCGGAATGTGGATCGGAAACTTCGGTGTGATCTGGCTCGTCGCGCGGCTGGCATCACCCGACGCGATGGGGGCGCACATCATCGCCATCCGTATCGAATCGTTCTCGTTCGCGCCGGGATTCTTTCTCGGAACGGCGGCGGGCACGCTCGCCGGGCAGTACTTGGGTGCGAAAAGTCCGCGGCACGCGCGCCGGGCGATCACGATCTGCACCGGGCTGGCAACGCTGAGCATGGGGCTGACCGGGGTGCTGTTCCTGCTGTTCCCGCACGCGATTGCCGGCGTGCTGACGTCGCAGCCGAGCCACTTGGAGATGGTGCCCCCGACATTGATGGTGGCGGGCGCGGTGCAGGTACCCTTCGCCATTGGGCTGGCACTTCGGGGCGCGCTGCGTGGGGCGGGGGACGTGAAGTGGACGATGTATATTACGTGGATCACGACGTACCTGGTGCGGCTGCCGCTGGTGTACGCCGCGTCGGGGGTTGATATCGAACTGCCCGGCTGGCTTGGGGGGGGCGTGATTGTGAACCCGTTCAAGTTCGGCGGGACGCTGGCGTGGGTGTGGGTCGCGCTGAGCCTCGAAGTTTCGATCCGCGGCGTGCTGTTCGCTTACCGGTTCATCAAGGGCGACTGGACGAAGACGCGGGTGTGATTCAAACGACGGAGCGTTGCACGCGGATCGGCGTGCTGCTTCGATCGGGACGCTCGGCGTATTACACTCGAAACCACATCAACTTCTAGCGCGAAGTAGATGCGGATTCGGCGAATGAATTGAGGGTTGGTGCGGCACGCCGCGCAGGTTGAAATCCATGCGTGACCGCTTGCGATGAAGAGTCAGATCAAGAAGACTTGGCGAGTTTCGGGGGCTTCTTGGCCTTGGGCGCTGGCTTGGAAGGCAGGATCTCTTCTTCGGTGTAGATGATGCAACTGCAACTCACGCATTTGGTCAACTTTCCGCTGAGCATCGCACTGACGGTTTCGACGGGGAGTGTCATCATGCAGGCGGTACAGGAGTATTCAAGGTTCCGACGGTCGAGAACT
This sequence comes from Phycisphaerales bacterium, assembly GCA_041742635.1. Taxonomy (GTDB): domain Bacteria; phylum Planctomycetota; class Phycisphaerae; order Phycisphaerales; family UBA1924; genus JTS-AC122. The sequence goes on along the minus strand of JBGSIF010000142.1, from coordinate 15,002 downwards.
TCGACGGGTGCCATGGCGTCGTCGCCGCGGAGTTTGATCAGGGCTTCGAGCATCGTCAGGGCTTCTTTGGAAATACCCAGGGTCAACTCGGCCCGCTGAGCCTTGAGTTCCTCGAGCCGGTCTTTGATCTCGACCTCGCGGGTTACGCGATCGGCTTCGGCCCCAGCAAGGATCTTCGAGCGCTCTTCCCGCTGCGTCTTGATATCTGCGGACTGGGCTTCGAGTTGCTCGAGTTTGCCCATCGACTCAACCGCGGCGTCCTCGTGCTTGGTCTTCGACTCTTTGTAGTTGTTCAGTTCGGTCAGACCCGCGGTGTACTCCTTCGCGGTCTTCACCGAGTTGATCTGTTCCCGAAGCCCATCGATCTTCGCGGCGAAACGGGCGGCTTCGCCTTCGTCGCTCGCGATCGACGCCTTGAGGTGCTTGGTCTGGAGCGTGATGCTGACGGCACGCTCGTCGAGGTCTTTGAACAGCGTCCTTTGCTGTTCGAGGAATCGTTCGGCGGCATCGAGCCGGCTGCGAAGCCCTCTGAGTTGTTTGTCTACTTGGAACAGTTTGAGGAGTTGCTGAGTGACGCTCATCCTGCTCTCCGCGATGTGCCCCTGGAACGCTTACATCATATCTCGCCCGACCTCTGCGGACAATAGCATCTCCAAACACATGCTTATGCAGGCCCGACATGTAGGAGCCAATAGGCAAGCGGAGCGACCGGGAGGATGGAGTCGATGACGTCGAGCATCCCGCCGAAACCGGGCAATACCGCGCCGGAGTCCTTGACACCGGCGTCGCGTTTGAACATACTGGCCATCAGGTCTCCGGCTTGGCCGAAGACGGCGAAGAGGGCACCGTACACCGCACCGTGGGCGAGCGAAAGCCCCTCGGGTAAACCCGCAACGTGGTAACGAGAAACGAGCCATGCGGCGGCGGCTCCACACAACGCCGCGGTGACCACACCGCCGGCAAGCCCTTCCCAGGTTTTGCCCTTGCTCAGCCATGGGATGAGTTTGTGACGCCCGATAAGTGTGCCGGTAAAAAACGCGCCGATGTCACAGGACTTGGTAATGAGCAGGATGCCAAGCACGGTCCATGCAGAGTGTTCGCGGCGGAGGGCGAGGATGAACCCGAACATCAGCCCGAGATAGACGAACGTGAGCAACGCCGCGCCTCCGGCGACGGTCGCGCCGCGGACTTCGGCACCGTAGTCGCTCGGGATCGGAGTGCCGTGTGCATCGCCAGTGGAGGCAGTTGTGGGACGAGCGAGGCCGGCCCCGCGCCGGGGGCGTTTGACAGCGTGCCACAGGAGAGAACCGGTCAGGACGAGGGTGGCGACGCTCGCCGTCAGCGCGACCGCGGTGAGCGGATTGACGCCTGGGTTCACCAGCCAAGGCACCAGTAACCCAGCGATACTGGACGCGAGGAGCACGCCGCGAAAAGTGGCGATCCCGCAGGCGCGGAAGATGAGTTTCAGTTCGAGTGTGGCAATGGCACAGATGACCACGCCGAGGACCATGAGGACCGTGCCACGGGGGAGGGTCAGCCCAACGCCGGGAATGGACGACCCCGCGAGCGATTCGTCAAGCCAGAACGAGCCGACGAGCAGCGCGATCAGGAGTGGGCCGAAGGTGAGGCGGTGACGCAGCATTGCCCGAGTGTAGCCGCGGGCGGTGGGTATCAATCGAAGCAAAATCGCAGACAAGGCGACGTGGTCGGTTGCGTCGCGCCGATGTTGCGCGAGGGTGCGGAGAGAAACGAGAAGGCGTGCGACCTGGATGGTCCCGGCATCACGAAGTTTGTGAGCCGGGCGCGCCGGGTGTGCGGCGGCGACTGTTTCCTGCCGATGCAGATCGACGACGCGCTGACAAGGAAGTCACATGCGGTTATCTGGACCTATCGAAACCGAAATCAATCCAAGCATGAGCGTGGCACAGGCGCGGCGGATGTTCAACCGCGTGTTGTGCGCGTGGACCAGTGATGTGCTGTGGCTGCGGAAGCACGGGCTGGATCGGCCGAGTCTGCGCGTCGGGCGTGGGCACGGGGTTTGCGAAGAACCCGAGCAGGGTGCGTCATCGCGCACTCCGCGCCGCCGGGCGGCATGAAGGTACGAATCGCACGCGGACATCGTTCGTGCGCGAGAGGCAAGGAACAGCACTATGAGTGGAATATCTTCCGGCGTGGGCATCATCAGCGGGCTTGACACCCAGACGCTCATCTCGCAGTTGCTGTCGCTCGAAGCACGCCCGCGTGCGACCTATCAGCGGCGCATCGCGCAACTTCAGCAGCAGCAGGCCGCGTACCTGGATGTCAACTCGCGTCTCAGCGCCCTGCGGTCCAGCGCGGGTTCATTCACCACTCAGCGTGTGTTCGATTCCGCTCGCGCCGCCAGTTCCGACGAAGACATCCTCACCGCGACCGCCCGCACCGGCGCGGCCCCAGGTTCGTACACATTTCTCGTCGATCGGCTTGTCAGTACGCAGCAAGAACTCTCCCGAGGAGTGCTGGACCGCGCGACCACGCCGCTGGGACTCAACTCACTCACGTTCGAGCCGGACGAAGGAAGGCTCGACCGTGATCAGCAACTCGCGTCGCTCAATGGCGGAGCCGGCATCGTACGAGGGGAGATCCAGATCAAGGATGCGTCGGGTGCCACGGCGGTGATCGACTTATCGCGTGCCGCTACGGTCAACGAAGTCATCGACGCGATCAACTCCGCCGAGGGGATCGATGTGACGGCGAGCGTCGAGGGGGACCACTTTGTCGTGCGCAACAACGCCACCGGGACGCAAGGGATCACGATCCGCAACCACAACGGCTCGACCACCGCGACAAGCCTGGGCATCGAGCGAGCAACGGATACGGGCAGCACGGTCGTCACCGGCTCGGGCGTGCATCGAGTAGCGGCGACAAGTTTGCTGCAATCGCTCAACGACGGGAACGGGGTGCGGATCAGCCGGGGCGCGGGGTCGGGCGCGAGCGATTTTACGATAAATGTATCGGACGGCACCAACCCGCCGCGCGCGGTCAATGTGTTTCTGGGTGAGGTGCGGAACTCGGAGAACGAGGTCGTCACGGCACGCGCCACGACGATCGAGGAGGTGGTGGACCGCATCAACGCCGCCGGGCTGAGTTCGGGTACGCAGTACGTATCGGCATCGATCTCGGCGGACGGATCGGGGCTGACGCTGACCGCACAAGCGGGACGCACAATCACCGGGGTGACGGACACAAGCGGCGCGGCGACGGACCTGGGGATCAATACCGCCTCGAACGCCAACACGCTCGTCGGGCGGCGCGTCATCGCGGGGATCAACTCAACCCTCGCGTCGAATCTCTTGGGCGGTGAAGGGATCACCGACGGGTACATCGAGTTCAAACTCCGCGACGGGAGCAGTTTCGACACGACGCTCAATACGACCGGATCGGTTTCTGACATTCTGGCACAACTCAACGCCTTGAACCCTTCCAAACTCTCCGCTTCGCTCGACGAGACCGGCACGGGCCTCATCCTGCGCGACCTGACGACCGGGGTCGATTCGTTCGGTGTCTCGGGCGGCGCGGCCGACGCGCTCGGGCTGGGAAGCCTGCCCGATGCGACCGGTTCCGTGATCAACAGCAGCCGACTGCAGCACCGCTATGTCTATGAGGGCACCGCTCTTTCGACGCTCAACGGCGGACAAGGCGTCGGGACCGGCAGTTTCACCATCACCGATTCCAACGGGCAGCGCCAGACCGTGGACATCGGCGACGATTCGGCCACGATCGGCGATGTCATTCAAGAAATTAATTCCCGCAACCTCAATATCCGCGCCCGCGTCAATGACAACGGCGACGGGATCATCATCGAAGAAGAAAATCCATCGACGGGTGGTTCCATCAAGATCAAGATCGAAGATGAATCGGGCACCGTGGCAAGGAATCTGCGGATCGCCGGGGAGGCGGAGGACGGCGACGCGAACAACTTCATCGATGGATCGTTCGAGCGGGTCGTCGAACTGAGCGCGAGCGATACGCTGGACGATGTCGTGCAGAAAATTTCGGACGCCAGGGTCGGGGTGTCGGCGACGGTCATCAATGACGGCTCGGGGACCGCGCCGTTTCGGCTGAGCCTGACGAGTACACAAAGCGGGCGGGCAGGCCGGTTCACCGTCGCCAGCGATGGGAACGATCTCGGGTTCACGCAACTGTCTGATGGGAACGATTCACGGGTGTTCTTCGGCTCGGGAGATCCCGCCTCGGCCGTGCTGCTCCAGAGTTCCACGAACCAGATCGATAGTTTGATCTCGGGGGTCAATATCGACCTCCGCACGGTTTCGGACGAAGCGGTGACGGTCAACGTCAGCAGCGATACTTCGGCGATCGAGACCGCGGTATCGTCGTTCATCACTTCGTACAACGGCTTGATCGACCGGATCAAAACGCTCACGGCCTACGACGCGCAGACCCAGCGCCGCGGGACGCTCCAGGGCGAATCCGCCGTCGATCAGATCCGCCAGGACGTCTTCCGAGTCGTGACGGGCCGCCCCGACGGGGTCAGCGGCGGCTTTCAGAATCTCGCACAGGTTGGTATCGGGTTCGGGCGGAACGGACAACTCGAACTCGATTCCGACAAGTTCCGCGAAGCACTTGCCAACAACCCGCAGGGAGTGGAAGACCTGCTCGCCGCACGCGTCCAGCGGCCCAATGAGCCTGAAGAAGTGTCGCCCGGGATCATCGTCAACAACCGAAGCGAAGACACGTTTACATCGCTGGGCGTGTTTGAAAAACTCGCTCGCACCGTCGATAAATACACCGACCGGCTCGACGGCGTCCTGACCCGGCGCAAGACCACGCTCGACAATCAGATCCAGACGCAAAATACGCGCATCACGGAACTCGATGCACGGCTGGACCGACGCCGAACCATTCTCGAAGCGCAGTTCCGCGGGCTGGAGACCACGCTGGCCCAGTTGCAGTCTCAGCAATCGGCACTGAGCGGGATCGGGTCGCTGCTCGGGTAATGATCCGCCGTGTCGGGATACTTCGAGGGAGTACCACTCAATCATGCCCCGACTTGGACCGATAGAACTTCAGCCATGACTCAACTGAGCCCGAGCGCCAACGCCTACCTCGTCAACAAGGTTCTTTCGGCAAGCCCGGAAGAACTTCGTCTTATGCTTTTGGACGGGGCGGTTCGCTTCACCCGGCAAGGACGCGACGGGCTGGTTGCAAAGAACTACGAAATCGCGTTCAACGGCTTCTCGCAGGCCCGCAACATCGTGATGGAACTGATCAACTCCATCCGCCCGGAAGTGAACCCGGACCTGTGCGCGAAAGTCAGCGGGGTGTACACGTTTTTGTACACACAACTGATCGAGGCGGGGCACGAGCGGAGTATTCCCAAGGCCGACAAGGTGATCCAACTGCTCGAGTACGAACGCGAGACGTGGGCGTTACTGATGCAGCAACTGGCGGCCGAGAAGGGCGCGGCGGCGAACCTCGCCGCGGTCCCGACGCTGACACAGACACCCGCGCCGGGTGAACGCCGCGCGGCCTTCAGTGTCAGTGCATGATACTGATCTACGCGCGCCGTTCGGCACACAACTTCACCGCAAGATTCTCGAAAACGAACTGCATGTTGACGTTCGTGTTGAGGTATTCCTCGGCCTGCGCCACGGCGTCGATCGCGACGATGCAGCGCCCAACCCCGATGCCCCCACCAACCCCACCAACCCCCCCACTGCCCGACCCGGCCCCTGATGCTGCGGAGGTCATGCAGGCGCGGTAGTGCTCGCCGAGGTACCCAAAGAGCCTCTTGGCCCACGCTTTGTTTGCGGCGTCCTTACTGGCGTCGGGAAACTTTTTGACCCACGCCGCGGCCTGGGCATCCACGAGTTGGTGCATCGTCGAACCGAAGTTGAATGAGTATCGCCCCTGGTCCGCCGCGCTCAGCATGGGTGAGAGCGCCTCGTGCCACACGAGCAGGTTGTTGTCGAGCGCGAGTTGCAGAAGCCCTGGAGAACCCGCGGCGAATCGGAGCAACCACGCCTCTTCGTCCGCGCTGCTCGGCGAGATGGGCCGGCGTTTCATCCACGCTCGCATTTCGGCTTCTTCGAGCGTGCCGAAGCGAACACGCTGGCACCGGCTGCGGATGGTCGGGAACAACCGATCCTCGTTGGAGGTGACCAGGATAATGATGGTACCTGCCGGCGGTTCTTCCAGCGTTTTGAGCAGCAAGTTCTGCGAAACATGATTCAGCAGTTCCGCCTCATCGACGATAAACACCTTGCCAGCGATCGACGGGCCGATCTGCACTCGGGTGCGTGCCGCAGGTTCCGTCAAATACTCCTCGACTACTTCCTTTGGGATGGAGATTTGTTTGGAGTCGTGTATTTGTGTCTTGCGGCTGACCTTGGCGAGTTCCTTCGTAACGATGTGCAGGTCGGGGTGGGTACCGGCGCGGATCAGTCGCTGGGTGATGCCGTCGGGATCGGGCACGAGTGCGCCGGAGAGGTCTGGCTCAAGCGTTGTGTCGAGTAAGTAAGCGGCGAAGGAGACCGCGGCGGTGAACTTTCCGACGCCTTGCGGTCCGTGAAAAATCCAGGCATGATGCAACCGACGCCCGGACATGGCGGTCTGGAGCGTGCCAACTGCCATGCGTTGGCCGAGCAGACGGTCGAGCGGGAGGATCTCGAGTGCCGGGAGGTCGCGTGCGGGTGGGTCATCGCCGGCGAGCGGAATCGAGGCCTGGAGTTGTGCGGATTTCTTGGTCGCCACAGGTTGTGCAGGATACGCCGGTCGCGTCCGCAGCGGGCGGGCATGAAGTCCCGATATCGCAGGGACTGCCCGGCGATGGTGTGGCACGGACGATAGATCGTGCCCTATGCTTCGCACCTGTTGCCGTTCACTAACTTCTGCCCGCGCCGAATCATTCGAGCAACCCGTGATTGAGATCCGACGCATCACGATGGCCGACCCGCTGTACCCGCAGGAATGCTCCTTGCGCGAGGACGTTCTGCTGAATCCGATCGGGTACGACATCGAGAAGTTCAAGCGAGAGTTTGTCGGTGTGGAAGAAAAGTTTGAGCACTTTGTAGCGGTGTTTGATCATCCGTCCGGTCCGAAGGTCATTGGGTGCGCGACCCTGCTGCCGAACTACGGCGAACCGGGCCGCGGTAAACTGATGCAGATGGCCGTGAACCGCCAGCGACAGGGCGAGGGGATTGGGCGGATGCTCGTCGTCGCCGTCGAACGACGCGCGTTCGGCGAGATCGGGCTGCACGAACTGTTCTGCCACGCCCGCGACACGGCCTACGGCTTTTACGAACAACTCGGATGGCAGTTCGATTCCGACGTCTTCATGGAAGCGGGCGTACCACACCGGCGCATGATGATGCGTCTGCCCGAGGCGAGCGACGCTTAGTCCGTCACCGTTCAATCGGTTGGGTTTCGTGGAACCGAACCATCGCGGAGGTCCACCCCGTAGCAGCCGTACTACAGTTGATTGATGTCAATCCAAGTTCCTCACGATCGTGATGCACTCGGCGAGTTCTGTCGGCGACGACAGGTGCGAGAGTTATCTCTCTTCGGCTCCGCGCTGCGAGACGACTTCGGCCCTCATAGCGATATCGATCTGCTCATCGTGTTCGAGCCAGACGCGCCAGTCTCTCTTTGGGACTGGGGGCCGATTCTCGACGAACTTCACGGGATCTTCGGGCGGCGGGTCGATCTGGTCGAGAAGGACGCGATTCGCAACCCCCTTCGTCGTCGGCACATCCTGGCGCGTACATATGTGCTGTATGCCGCGTAAACCTCCCAAGGATGATCTTGTGTAGCTCGCCGACATGCTCATGGCGGGCCGTGCGGTGGTGGGGTTTGTCGCTGCGAAATCCTTTGCGGAGTATCAGAACAACTTATTACTCCGCTCCGCCGTCGAGCGACAAATCGAGATCATCGGCGAAGCGGCTCGGCACGTCTCGAAAGCCAAACGCGAGTCTTTGCCCGCAATCCAGTGGCGCGGGATCACGGCGCAGCGTCATGTGCTCGCGCACGAATACGGAGAGATTCTGGACGAACGAGTTTGGCGAGTGGCGACAGTGCATGTGCCAATGCTAATCGAACTACTCAGGCCTCTCGTCCCGAGGGAAGCCGGTGGCGACGCTGCGAATAGCGCAGGCCACCAACAGTTGTAAACGTCTACCAACACTTTCTACCCGACTGGTTCACTCCAGTAATGGGGAGGTATAGCAGACGCCCGGGCGACCGAGATTCGAGCAAACAATCAAGCCATAGGCAAGATTCGCTGCGATTCTATAATGTCTTCCCATGCCTACTCCCCAGATCCTCATCACCGCTGGCCCTACGCACGAGCCGATCGACGCCGTGCGGTTCATTGGCAACCGATCATCCGGACGACTCGGGGTCGCGCTGGCGGATGAAGCCGCGCGGCGAGGTTGGTCGGTGACACTCTTGCTCGGCCCGGTCTGTATCGCACCCGCCGAGGCCGGGGTCCGCGTCGCTGGGTTCCGGACCGCCGACGACCTGGATGCGCTGCTGATCGAACACGTTCCAACGTGCGATGTGCTGATCATGGCCGCCGCAGTAGCGGATTATCGGCCCAGACGAACCGTGTCGCCCGATGGCTCATCGTCGCACACCGGCACCGGCAAGATCAAGCGCGGCGACCAATCGCTCATCTTGGAACTCGAGCCGACCACGGACCTGCTCGCCAAAGCCGCCGCGGCTCGCCGACCGGGTCAGTTCTTCGTCGGGTTCGCATTGGAACCGCGCGACCGACTTCGGGTCTCAGCACTTGCTAAACTCGAACGCAAAAATCTAGACATGGTTGTGGCAAATCCTCTGGAGACCATGGACGCTCCTTCGATCGAAGCGACTGTGTTTGCCCGCGGCGGCACCAGCCTGCATACCAACGGCGCTGTGGAAAAGTCCGAGTTCGCCGGCTGGCTTCTGGATGTGGTGCAAAGCAGCCTTCGGCGGTAACAATGCGACACTCGTTGCGTGCCGCAGACGGTTTGGCGAATCTTTCCCAGATTGAAGCCGAAAACCTGTACACTGTCACAGTTCGGGCGTGGGGCGTATCAATGGCACGGATTCCACGACATGCCTGATTCGATCCCCCACGCATCACCGGTTGCCACATCGGCGGCCGCCCTCCAATCCAGTCCTCCTCGCCGTTCGTATCGCTACTACGAACTGGTCATGGCCGGATTTGTCACGGTGCTGTTGTGTTCTAACCTGATCGGGCCGGGAAAATCCTGTGCGGTCGACCTAGGCATCGGGATCGTGCCGGATTGGCAAACAGGCAGCGGCTTGGTGTTCGGATCGCTCTTGGTGTTCGGCGCGGGGAATATTTTTTTCCCGATCAGTTATATTTTCGGGGACGTCTTGACCGAGGTGTACGGGTACGCGCGTGCCCGAAAAGTGATCTGGGCTGGCTTCGGAGCGATGATCTTCGCCACGATCATGTCGCAGGTGGTGATCGCTCTCCCAAGTAACCCAAATGAGCCGTTCAACGAGAAGTTTGTCCCGGCCCTTGAGCTGGTATTCGGGAACACGGGCCGGATTGTAGGTGCGTCCATCCTCGCGTTCTGGTTTGGGGATTTCGTGAACAGTTTCGTGATGGCGAAGATGAAGGTGCTGACTCGCGGCAAGTACCTGTGGACCCGAACGGTCGGCTCGACCATCGCCGGGCAGGGCGTGGACAGCCTGCTGTTCTACCCCATTGCGTTCTACGGCATATGGGAAACCAGCACGCTGGTGAAGATTTGCATCTTCAACTGGATTTTCAAGGTTCTGGTGGAAGTTGTGATGACGCCGGCGACATATGCCCTGTGCGGCGCGCTCAAGCGTGCCGAGAACGAGGATTTCTTCGACCGAAACACCAACTTCACCCCGTTTTCGTTACGGGACTAAGGGCGTGTGCGGCTCGCGGTTTTTGCGTTGTGTCATCAGAGGCAACCCCACGTTGTATTTGTACAGCGAATGGCAAGAAATGGGCGAAGAGTACGTTTGTGATCGATAAAGGGCACGCGGGCGTGGCAGGACATACGGCCAATAACATCAAGGTTGCGTTCAATCGATCGGATCGTGGAAACGGGACGACCTGGCGCGGTACGATTGCGTCGAGTCGTCCGTTGGGTCTTAAGCCCCACAGCCCTTCGGTCGATGCAACCACAGGCAGCCGGGAAGCGAACTGGAAGTGTGACGCCAAGGTCTGTCTTGGCGGCGCGATTCTTGGGCGGTTCTCGCCAAACGAAGGTAACCGAACGTGCGTGCACTGAAGGTTTCGGTATCAACCGCTCGGGGCGAGTTGCAGACGGGGCTGCAACTCTACCTGAAGCAGATCAATGAAACGCCCTTGCTCTCGGCGGACGAAGAGAAGCAACTGGGCTGGGCGATCATTAACGACAACTGCCCCGCCGCACGGGAGCAGATGATCCGGGCGAACCTGCGCCTCGTGGTCTCCATCGCTAAGAACTATGTCAATCGCGGGCTGGCGCTGCAGGACTTGATCGAAGAAGGCAACGTCGGCCTACTGCGCGCCGTGGAAGGCTTTGACCCGGCGCAGGGCGCACGATTCAGCACCTACGCGTCGTGGTGGATCAAGCAGGCGATCAAGCGGGCACTGATCAATGCGGTGCAGCCGATCCACGTCCCGGCGTACATGGTCGAACTCATCGCCAAGTGGAAGCACTCGACGCAGAAACTGGAAAAGGGGCTGGGGCGTCAGCCGACGCTGCAGGAACTGGCCGACGAGATGCAGATGCCGCTCAAGAAGATGCGCATCATCAAGCGGGCCGTGAAGGCGTTTCGCTCGCCGGCGCAAGCACCGCTCGACGAGAGCGGCGAGGTGATGAACCTGGGCGACATGCTCGCCGACGAGCGCAATGGCACGCCCGAGGACTGCATCTTCAAAGACGATGAACTCCGCACTATTTGGCGGCTGCTCGAAGCGATCGATGAACGCGAAGCCCGGATCCTGCGGCTGCGCTTCGGGCTTGACGGACAAGAACCCTTGACGCTCAAGCAGATCTCCGACGAGATCGGGATCAGCCGTGAGCGTGTGCGCCAGATCGCCGACGAGGCGCTGGCGAAACTCAACGCACAGGTCAACGACGATCAGCCCAGCCGATTCTTCCGCGAGAACCGCTCGACGGTCTTGGAAGGCGAAGGGGACGAAGAACAGCCCAAGCGTGCTGCCAAACGCCGTGCGCGCCGAATGGCGGGCTAAATCCGCTCTCTCGCTCAACCGCTCCTCCATGAACTCCTCCTATTCGTGTACACTCACGCTGAACGCTCGGGATTGCTCAAGCATGTTGCGTGCGTGTCACGTTCGCACTCACCCCTTCTTGTGATTACAGTTGCGTGAACGCCCATGCGGCCCAACGCACCTAAACCGCTGCTCGCCTGCACTGCGCCATTCGGATTCGCGGAAGACCCTGCCCGCGTACTCGATGCGTTCGCCGGACTGGGATGTGTCGCGTGCCAGTGTTATCGACGCGTCGATGATCCGCTGGATGCGGCGTCCCGCCAAACATCCATTGATACAGGTCGTGTTCTGCTGATCGCCGAGCGTGCCGGGCTGCGGTTCGATTCCATCCACGGCGTGTTTTCCGATACCATCAATCCATCGTCACCCGATCCGTCGCATCGCGCAGTTTGTGCCGCGATCTACGAAGACGAAGCGCGGCTTGCACGGTCGCTCGGTGGTTCGATGGTCGTGGTACACCCGGGCGCGATCAATCCCGGGAAGCGTTGGATGAGCCGAGGCACCGCGGTAGCCGCGCAAGCCGAATGCGCCCCTTTTTTGAGTGATTTTCTGGTACGGCTCGCTGATGTGGGGGAGCGGGTGGGGATCACGTTCATGATCGAGAACCTGCCGTACTCGTGTGCGAACGGGTTTGACCCGACGCTGGTCGCGGCGCAAATACGTCGGACCAACTCGCCGAGGATCCGCATGTGCTTCGATACCGGGCACGCACACTGCACGGTCGATTCGGTCGCCGAAGCCATTCGCGTATGCGCTGATGTGATCGGATACTTTCATATCCACGACAACCGCGCGGACGCCGATTCGCACCTCGTACCCGGCGACGGAACGATTCACTGGCAGCAGGTTTCTGATGCTATCCGACTTAGCCAAGCCACACGGATGCTCGAACTGTTCCAGCCCGCGTCGGTGCTTGAACGGCTTGAAGATACCGGGTTCGCCGCACGCGTCGCCGGGTGGTTACACACGAGCGAGGAAGGCTGAATAGGCACGCGGGGAGATTTCTGAATATCCAGTCGATCCGAAGCGGCAACCCTGCGGCCACCGCCGTCACCATCCGCCGACCGAACCGATCGTACAGCCGATGATGCATCGAGCATCGCATCGGGAGACCGCGACGGCTGCAGGGCGATTGAGAGCGGAGCCAAAAGACAACCCCCGACTCACGAGGAGCCGGGGGCGGTGGTGTATCGTGAAACAGTTGGGTGATTCGTTGCGCGGCGGTCGCCCACCGGGTGCCTCTTGGTAGCCCCACTCTCCGAGTGGGGCATAATGCGTCATCACCGCCCATCGCCACTCACTCACACGCCGTCGGCGACAGAAACGCCGCGATGAAATCAAAGAAGTCACTGGTGTTGATGAACCCGTCGCAGTTGAAGTCGGCGGAGCAGACACGAAGCCGGGCGGGTTCGCTGGTGGCGGTGCCGAAGGTGTTGAACACAAAGTAATAGTTACGACCGCGTCCCAGCGGACGGCATGTGCTGTTCAATCACGGACATCCAGCGAAGAACGCCGCGAGGAAGTCGAAGAAGTCTTGGGAGTTGACCATGCCATCGTGCGCCGCGGCTTCGCAGGCTTCACTTTGACTCAGGCGTTGAACGGTCCACGATTGCCCGGATCTGCACTTCCAGCACGGGCACATGGTTCTGAACCAGGTCCCACAGAATCTCGGCGTCGATCTGCCAGTAGACATGCACGAGCATGTTGCGGAGGTCTTTGATCTTTCGCCACGGAACGCCCGGCGTCGCCGCCTTGACGTCTTCGCTCACTTTGCCGGCAACTTCGCCGATGATCGTCAGCGACATCCGCACCGCCATTTGTGTTTTCAGGTCGGCCAGAAATGCACTGCGGTCCATTCCTGCGGTAAACGTACGGACCTGCCCCGCCGCTTCGAGCAGGTCTCGAAGCAGAAGTGCCTGAAGGTTGTCGGGCGAATCAGGCGACACGCACGCCCTCCTGTCGCACCCGCTCTGCGAATCTTGGCCTGAGCGAACCGGCTGTCACGAGATCGACCGGCGACCCGAGCAACTCTTCGAGCCTGTAGCGCAGGTCCATGTATCTGTCGAACGTGGGTGTGGACCGGAACGTGACGACAAGATCGACGTCGCTGCCCGCCGAGTCGTCTCGGCGGGCGCAGGAGCCGAAGAGCCAGAGTGAGGCGACGTCGTACCGAGCCGTCAGTTCGCCCAGCGATCTGCGGAGCACGTCCAGAATATCCTCGCGACGGGAGTGCAACATCAGTCAATCATAGTTCAACATCCGCCGAAGAACGCCGCGAGGAAGTCGAAGAAATCCTGGGAGGTTACGATTCCGTCGTGATTGAAGTCGCCGGATCGGACGCCCAGTGCCGCGGGGGAACTCACGGTGCTCCCGCAGCCGTTGGAGACGACGCAGTCGAATGCAGCGAGGTCGTCGGCGGGGGCAAGCATGATAATGACCAGTTGCGCCGTCGAGGTGCCGGAGACGAGCGAACCGCGCCCGGTGGGGCCGTCCATGAGGTTCACGCCGTTGCGTCGCCATTGAAACTGAAGGGATCCGCCAGCGGGCGCGACGGCGGCGACATCGAACACGACGGACTGCCCGCAGGGAGCGCTCTGGGCCTGGGGGTGCTCGGTGATCGGCGGGGCGCAGGAGAGTTCCCAGGTTTCGCCGTTCAAGACACCATTAGCCGCGGCGCCGCCGAAGACAACGACAGCCTTGCGAGCCACGTCGTAGACCATGCCGTGATTGAACCGCGGCGTTGGCTCTCCGATTATCCGCTGGGTCCAGTCAACTCCGTTCCATTCCCAGGTTCCGCCGACGGCGCTGCCGCCGTTGGTGCTGAGGCCGCTGAAGAGAACCGTCACCCGGCGGCATTCGTCGTAGATCATTCCATGTGAAAGCCGTGGCGAGGGGCTGGCCGCGGGCTGCCTTTGTGTCCAGGTACCGGCGGCCCCATCCCATTCCCATGTGTCGCCGAAAGGCTGGTTGGTGGTGTACGTGTACCCGCCGAAGAGAACTGTGACACGCCGCAGCGGGTCGTACGCCATGGCGTGGCCCCAGCGTGGCGAAGGACTGACGGCCGGCTGCCTCTGCGTCCACGTACCGGCGGCTCCATCCCACTCCCACGTCTGGTTGTTGTCGCCGTAGCCGCCGAAGAGCACCGTAACGCCGCGGTCGGAGTCGTAGGCCATTCCAACGCTGTCTCGGGGCGAGGGGCCGCACGCGCAGCGCAGGCTCCATGTGTCCCCATTCCATTCCCAGGTTTCGTTGCTCTCGGTCGCCAGCCCAGTGGCACCGCCGAAAAGAACGGTGATACCGCGGCGTGAGTCGTAGACCATCGCATGTTGCACCCTTGGTGACGGGAATGGACCGCTCACAATGCACTGTGTCCACGAAGTGCCGTTCCATTCCCAGGTCTCGTTGTTCAGACCGTTCGGCGGCGGATTCCCTCCGGTGTAACCGCCGAAGAGGACCGTCACGCCTCTGCGCGAGTCGTAGGCCATCGAGGCGTATTGGCGCGGCGAAGCGCTGACTGAAGGCTGGAGTTGGGTCCACACGACCGGCTGCGCTCGGGCCGGCACTTGAGAAAACACCAGTAACATCACCGTTAGGACAACAAAAGGAGCACTACAATTCCATCCGAGTGCCGAGTGCCGAGTGCCGAGTGCCGAGTGCCGAGTGCCGAGTGCCGAGTGCCGAGTGCCGAGTGCCGAGTGCCGAGTGCCGAGTGCCGAGTGCCGAGTGCCGAGTGCCGAGT
>JBGSIF010000141.1:0-15610 GCA_041742635.1 Phycisphaerales bacterium | reverse complement strand
GTCTCCGCCCGCCGCCGCCGCGGGTGCTTGGCGTCCGCCTGCTTCGATGGTTTTTTGTTCGTCGAGCATCAACTGGGTCAGCAGGGTGACAATCTGTCGGTTCAGCGTCTGACGCTCAGGCTCGGCGAGCTGCGCGTGCTGCGAGCGGCTGAAG
Organism: Phycisphaerales bacterium; assembly: GCA_041742635.1. Lineage (GTDB taxonomy): Bacteria > Planctomycetota > Phycisphaerae > Phycisphaerales > UBA1924 > JTS-AC122. Next base: position 15,456 of record JBGSIF010000141.1, on the reverse strand, counting down.
ATCTGACTGATGCCCTCCTTCACCGTCGCCGCCCGGCGCTTCAGGATTTCTTCTACGATCGGTTTGTCTTTACTCTTAACCTGGACGAAGATCGACGCATCCCAGACCCAAACGCGCCCGGTCTGGAGGTTCTGAAACTTCTCTTCCACAACGAGTAACTCTTCGGACACATGATCTTCGTCCGGCTCAAGGTTGTGGTCCTGCTCCGCGGCGTTGCTCGCCTGCGGCCCGCCCGAGCCGAGCACGAACATCAATACCGCACCTTCGACCGCCATCGCGCCTACAACAGCGATGATGACTTTCATCCCACCCTTTTTCTTCGGTTTAGCCTCAGTGGACGCCGCCTCGGCCGGCTTCTCTGCCTTGTGTTCTTTGTCGGACATCGCGCACTACTCCCTCGCGTTCCAATCAGCGCGGTGCTGGGAACGCATAAGGCTTTTATCGATGTGATCAAGTGAACAGTCTAGTCGGAGCCGTGAATCACCCTGCCGACGCGACGGGTCGCACGGTTTGAGTTGACTGGCATAGCGGGAATCGTACAACGAAGAGTTATCGGCGCCACGCACACATCCGCCACCCCGTGCTCATCCGGTGCGGTCTCCGTGCCGATTCCAACACCGATCCTTGACGCCTATCTCGTCCCCAACCAACTACTGGAACGTCTCGAATCACAGGTCTTTCGGACTGCGACCGATCAAAAAGTAGAGGATCATCCCGATCACCGGGAGGATCAAGATCAGCAGAATCCACAGCAGTTTGTGCCCGACCGACCCGTGCCCGAGTAACACACTGACAATCGCAATCAGGTTCAGCACCATAATAACGGTCCCGATGATCCCGTACGGCATGTCAGCGAGCGTTAGCAGCATGTAAACTCCTAGTGATGTGGACTTTGCAAACTCATAGTAGGTCCGCGCAGTCGTGTGTCGAGTTGGTTTGCTACTCTTGCCGCCCATGAGCGATACCAGCAAGCACACCCCGGGCGCGGAGATCTCCTACCCCGACGTCAAGATGCACCTCTACCGGCCCAGCGAGCCGGTCGTCGTCAAGATCCACAAATCAGAGATTTGCACGGCCCGCAAGGCGGCTGGGTTCGTCCGTCACGTCGAGTTTGACATCTCGGGCACCTCGCTCGTTGGGCACTGCGTCCCGGGGCAATCGATCGGGATCGTTGCGCCGGGAACCGACGCGAAAGGCCGCCCGCACGCCGTCCGCCTGTACTCACTCGCTTCCCCGTCTCGCGGCGAACACCCGACCGCCGGTGCCGAACGTTCCTCCTCGATCATTTCTACCACGGTGAAACGTACAATCGACGAGGATTGGGAGTCCCACAAACTCTTCCTGGGCGTGTGCTCGAACCACCTCTGCGACCTGCATGTCGGTGATGAAGTGAAGATGAGCGGGCCGAACGGTAAACGGTTCATTTTGCCCTCGAACCCCGCCCAGCACGATTACATGTTCTTTGCCACCGGCACCGGGATCGCACCGTTCCGCGGCATGGTGCTGGATCTGCTCGAATCGCCCGCGTGCGCGTCGAGCGGCGTCACACTCGTCATGGGCTCGCCCTACGCCACGGATTTGCTCTATCACGATTTTTTTCTTCGACTTCAGGAGCGGTACAAGAACTTCACCTATATCACCGCGATCAGCCGCGAGAAGCAGCCCGATGGGCACGATCCGCTGTATGTGCAGGACCGCATCCGCACCGACCGCGAGCGGCTGGTCCCCAAACTGCTCAGCCCGCGAACGCTCGTTTACATCTGCGGGCTTGCCGGAATGGAACTGGGTATTTTTCAGCAGTTCGCCATGCACCTCTCAGGAAGCGACCTCGAACAATACCTCCAAGTCGACAACGCCACGCTCGGCGATATCCGGTCCTGGAACAAAACGATGATGCACAAGCAGATCAAACCCACCAAGCGGGTCTTGCTCGAGGTGTACGCCTAAGCGGTGCTGCGCACCTAGAATGTCCAGTTGACCACTCACTCAATTCCATCTGAACCTGAACTGCACGAGCGGGTCGCCCGGATCGTGAACCTCATCCGCCCGGCGATCCAAGCCGACGGTGGTGATGTCGAGTTCGTCGGCATCGCTCCGGACGGTATCGTGCAGATCCGCCTCCACGGCGCGTGCGTCGGTTGCCCGTCCAGCAACGTGACTCTGCAAATGGGCATCGAACGTAACTTGCGTGAACATATTCCAGAAGTGAAGGGTGTGCGAGCGATCGAGTAATCGAAACGGAGTATGTTCGTGCTGAGTTCGCGTGGCACCGTGCAGTTTCCTATCAGATCCAAGGCAGATTCGGCACTTCTTGCGCTTCCTGCTGAAAATGCTGTGGACAGGTCGATGTTGAATTCACACGCCATGCACAATTTGCCGGTTCTGTGGATTGCGATTTCCAGTTCGTCCTGTATATTCCTAAGATAGATTCGGTTTTCTTTGGTCGGAATCTGAACGCGGGACAGGAGGTCCGTCTCATGCTGGTGATCACGCGACGAGAAGGCGAAGAAGTGGTCATCGGCGACCCCCGGAATCCGATCGGGATCGTGCGCATTGCTTCGATCAAGGGTGATAGAGTGCGAGTGGCGTTCGAGTTCCCACGGAACATCGACGTTCACCGTCGAGAAGTAGCGAACCAGATCATCGAAGAGCAGCCACAGGTTGTGGGTATCATCAAACCGAACTCTCCGACGCTACCCACCGCACAGGCGGAGTGACGTACTCGTCGCGTCGTTCGATTCGATACATCGATACTCCTTCACAAGCCCGCGTCACATTCGCGGGCTTGTGTTTCTTTGAACCGCGAGGAGGCAGTTTCGATCGGCTGGGCGACTTCAAGACTCGTTCAAGAAAAACCGCAGCCAGTTCTCGCACACAAAGCCGCGGATCTCGTCTTCGCTCCAGCCTCGTTCCGAGAGCGAATCAGCAAGGCGGTCCAGGTGCGAGGGTTGATCGATCTTGACAGGCAGCAGGTTGGCGCCGAAGCCGCCGTCCATGTCGCTCCCAAGCCCGACGCTGCGTCGGTGACCGACCAGCCCGCATATCTGTTCGATGTGGTCAACGCAATTGGCGATGGTGGCACGCTCTCCCGCTCGCTCGGGCGGAACGAGGAACTTGCTGAACAGGTTCAGGCCGATCACGCCGCCGCGGCGTCCGATCTCTCGTATCGTCGCATCGTCGAGGTGACGCTGCGCTGAAAGCATCGCACCGGGGAGCGGCGTTTCTCCGTTTGCCACCCTCTGTGTCAGGAGCGAGCGGCAGTTCGAGTGCGACGCGATGACCGGCTTGTTCGTGATTTCGAGCAGTTCATGCAGCGCTCGATCAGAGAGGTGCGATACGTCGTGAACAACACCTAGCCGATCCATCTCACGCACCAGCGCGTGGCCAAGATCGCTCAGCCCGAGGTCGGTAGTGTTCCCCCCCGCGTACCGCGACGGACGTGCCCAAGCCAGCCCGATCGCTAGCACACCGCGGTTGCGCCACCATTCGAGTTCTTCGGGGGTGCGGATGGGGTCGGCGTTCTCCATGAGAATACCAAGACGCAGCACGCCGGGAGCGGGCAAGCGATCAATCCGAGACTGGATCGATGGGGTCACGACTTCGGCGACCCCCATCCCGCCGCGGATCTCGCCCACGCCCGGATCGACCCGGAGTTCGTTGGTCAGACCGAGTCGAACAAGCGAGCGGTCTCGCCAGGTCAGGTACGCTTCGAGTTGCGCGCGTCCCGCGGCGTGTGCGCGGTCCACGTTGCCCGCCGGGTACATCTGCGGCTCACTGAGGGATGTACCCCCGGTTTGGTCTGATGAGTCCGACGGATGCTCGACGGGTTCGGTGAAGATGGTGCCGAGCGCAAAGCGAACGCCGCCGGCAGATAGGGATTGCAGCGTGACCGAAGCCGGTGGATGCGGCGGCGACGCAACATCAAGAGCCTTGGTCATGTCCCGGCCCGCAACGGCGAGATACGCGAGGTCCAGGTGAGCGTCAAACCATGTGCGCGGCATCACCGATGATAGTGCGATTCGACACCCTCACGTAGGGGGGTACAGTGTCCCATGAGCCAGACAAGTCGAACAGGGGACGCTCGTATTCGTGATCTGCTCCGCTGCCCGAAGGACGGGTATACGTTGACGTCTGTAAAGGTCGGGAGCGCAACGGTGGACCACTGCGACCACTGCGGTGCTGTGTGGCTCGATGCCGGTGAACTCGGTTTACTGCTAAGGCACCCCGAGTGGGCCGACGGCGTCGATACCGGGGGCGAACGTGGGGCAAGGCCCGCGATGGCACCCCAGGGCCGTGTATGTCCGCGCGACGCTACGGTGCTCGTTGAATCGACCGATCACAAACAGAAGCATGTCCGGATCGACAAGTGTCCGACGTGCCTCGGGGTCTTGCTCGACGCGGGTGAACTCAAAGACCTCTCAACGTTTTCAATCAAAGAACGCCTGCGCTCGTTCATCTCGTGAACATCGGCGCGGGTCTACCGACATCGGTATCATCAAACTCACGGATCACACTGATTTCAAACAGGAGTATCACATGAAGACGAATCGATTCGGCGCTGTTGTGTTCGCGGCGGTGTGCTTGGCAATGGGTGCCTGCTCGTCCGACACCAAAACTGCCGACACTGGTAGCGACAAAGCGATGGCCGCGAAAGCCGATAACACCGGGTGCCCGTTCTCCGGCGGCCCGGTCAACGCCAGCCTCGGTACCGTTGCGGTCGGCGGCAAGAACATCGGGTTCTGCTGTGCTGGGTGCAAAGGCAAGTTCGAGGCCTTCGACGACGCCAAACGCGCCGAGATGGTTGCCAACATGGCCAAAGTCAAGTAACACGCCCCTGCGGAGCCGCCATTAATCCGTGTTTGCACTGGAATGATGTTCATACGTTTTGGTTACCGCCGGCGCTGTCAGCCGGCTTTTTGATGCGCGCACGAAACGGTGGCGTACCTCGGCTTGCACCATCCAAGAGCACCGGCCCGATTCTTTGGCGCGAGCATTGTGTGACCGATTCGCTCGCGGTGTGTTCCACCACCGATGAGCCGTTATCATTCCCCATGACTACCCGCTCTTTGTACGTTGTCGCCGGCCTTGGCTTGTTCGTCGCGATTGCTCCCGTTGGCTCCGCTTGGGGGCAGGGTATGGAACGGCTGTGGCGCAATAACTGCATGAACTGCCACGCCGAGAGCGGAGCCGGCGGTGGTGCCGGTACACGCTCCCTATTGATCTACGACCTGTTCGATCAGAAGCACGACCGTCCGTTTTTCGAGTCCATCAAGAACGGCGTGCCGACCAAAGGCATGGCCGCGTTCGGCGAAACACTCACCGACGAACAGATCTGGGGACTCGTCAACTACATCCGCGAACTGCAGGCACGCGACCGGCGCGAACAATCCGGGTCGATCAGCCGCAAACTCAACGCCGAGGGGGTCTGCGAAACCAAGCGGGCGTCGTTCAAGATCGAAACGATTGTGAGCAAGGGGCTGAGCGTGCCGTGGTCGATCGAGTTCCTCCCGACGGGTGCCGAGGCCGTCATGCTCGTCACCAATCGCTCGGGGCCGATCAGCGTGTACGACATGAGCGGTCGGTCGCTCGGCGCAATCAAGGGAACCCCCGCCGTCCGTGATGATGGGCAAGGCGGCATGATGGACATCACCTTACACCCCGAATACTCAAAGGGGAATGGGAACGACTGGGTGTACCTCGCATATGCCGACGCTCCGAGTGGGAACGATGCAAAGGGGATGACCAAGGTCGTCCGTGGGAAAGTGACCAAGACCGGCGAAGCATGGCAGTGGGCCGAACAGGAAACGATTTTTCAGGCTCGCCCCGAGCACTACACCGACGGCGGCCTCCATTTCGGGTGCAAGATCGTCTTTGATCCGAAAGACCCCAACATCCTCTTCTTCGGCATCGGTGAACGTGGGCGTGGCGAGATGGCCCAAGACCTGCGCCGCCCGAACGGCAAAATCCACCGGGTCCACGCCGACGGGTCCGTTCCGAGCGATAATCCGTTCCTGAGTGAAAAGGACGCGTACACAAGCATCTGGTCCTTCGGGCACCGCAACCCACAAGGATTGACGTTCGATGCCACGGGGAACCTGTGGGACACGGAGCATGGTCCACGCGGCGGCGACGAGCTGAACTTGATTCTGAAAGGACGTAACTACGGCTGGCCACTGGTTTCACACGGGATCAACTACAGCGGATCGGCTTTCAAGACACCATGGGCCGACGCCGGGAGTGGGGGTGGCAAAGAACTCGTGGACAAGAACATCGTCATGCCCGTTGATCGCTGGATGCCGTCGATCGGTGCCTGCGGGATGGACACTGTCCATAGCGATCGGTTTCCGGAATGGAAGGGCGACCTTTTGGCCGGCGGGCTTTCCGGGGTGAACGTCGATCGGATTCGCGTCGCACCGCCCGCCGCGAGCAGCCCCACGGACGCCGCGTCATTGCCCATGCGCGTGGTTGAGCGAGAAGAGATCGTGCATGGGCTGGGCCGCGTGCGTGATGTGGTGAACGCACCCGACGGCCTGATCTACATCGTGCTCAACGATCCGCACAAGGTCGTGCGGCTGGTGCCTGTCGAGAAGAAATAGACGACGCGGCACGGCCCGATCCGCACGCGAACCCCGCTCGTCGGGCTACGCTTGCGTCCTATGAAGACGTCGGTCCGCTGGCTCAACACGTACTTGTCACCCGCCGGTGTGGACGCAGCCGAGGCGGAGCGTGTGCTCACGCAGGCAGGCTTCCCCATCGAGACTGCCGAACCGGTGGCCACGCGCGGCGGCGAGGCGGACACGATGCTCGATGTCGAGGTCACGTCCAACCGGGGCGACTGCATCAGCCACATCGGGCTGGCACGAGAGGTTGCCGCCGCGACCGGGCGACGCCTCGTCTATCCCGTGATACCCGCAAGCGTGCCCAGCGGCGATCAGGCGGCATCTACGACCGCCGCCGGCGGGATCGGCGAACTGCTGTCTTTGCGCAACGAGGTGCCGGATGTCTGCCGGTTGTTCACAGCGCGTGTGATCCGCGGCGTGAAAGTCGGCCCAAGCCCGGCGTGGCTGGTGGAGGCACTCGCCGCGGTCGGCCAGCGTTCAATCAACAACATCGTCGATATCACCAACTATGTGATGTTCGAGTTCGGGCAGCCGACGCATGTGTTTGACCTTGGCACATTGCGGGACGCACTCGGCGGCGCGAGCGGTCGATCCAAGTCGCTCATTGTTCGCTATGCGCACAAGGGCGAAACGCTCACGTTGCTCGACGGCAAGAACGTTGCAATCCGCGTGAACGAACTGGTCGTCGCCGATGGACCGCACATCGGCGGGGCGGTTTCGCTCGCGGGGATCATGGGTGGGCAGGGGTCAGAAGTAACGGGCGCGACGACGGATGTAGTTTTGGAAGCCGCCACATGGGATCCGGTGACGGTTCGGCGTGCGGCACGCCGACTGGGCATCCGCACGGACGCTTCGTACCGCTTCGAGCGCACCGTCGATCCGCGCACGATCGACGCCGCCGCGCGACGTGCCGCGGCGCTCATACTGGAACTCGGCGGCGCGGACGCCCGACTCATACCCGGCGTCTTGCTTGCCGGTGCAGCGGCACTGCCGCTTCGCCGGGTTCTCATGCGAGTGTCTCGGTGCAGCCAGATGTTGGGGTTCGCGGTTACATCACAGGACATCACGGCCGCGCTGCAAGGGCATGAGGTAGGGGCCGCCTTGACGACGCACGACGTGCTGGAGTGCGCGATCCCGGCGCACCGTCCGGATCTCGAACGGGAGATCGACCTGATCGAGGAAGTCGCGCGGACGGTCGGGCTTGCTCGGGTGCCGATCCTTGAAAAAGTGCCCGTTCGCGTGACCGAGCCGCAGGTCAGCGAGCGTGCCTCGCGCGAACTGACGCGAACCCTCACGGCACAGGGATTCTACGAGACGGTGACATTTAGTTTTGTGTCCCCAGCCGACGCCGGGCCATTCTGCCCGAGCAACCTGACCCTCATTCAGTTGTGCGACGAACGGCGCAAAGCGGACCCGACGCTGCGGCCCAGCATTCTGCCGAGCCTGCTCGCGTGCCGGCGTGCGAATCAAGACGGGGGTGTTGTGGCGCAAGGGGGCGTGCGGGTGTTCGAGGTCGCGTCGATCTTCGCCGCGGAGCCGGTACCGGCCGGTGCCGCCGTCGGCACACGCGGCAAAGAACGAGAATCCCGTGTTCTAGCCCTCCTCGCCGACGCCGTGCCGCTCGGCGTGGGGGCTTCTACGAAAGCATTCGACGTCAAGCAAGAAGCCGTCCGGCTTGTACGTGGCGCGCTGGAAAGTGTTGCGCTCGCGCTCGGCGGGTTGCACGCGCGTATCGAACTCGTGCCCGGTACTCCCCCGATGAGCGGGTTCGACCCCGCCGCCGCCGCGCAGGTTTGCTTGGTTTCGCCCCCGCGTAGCGGCGATGCGGCAAGCAACCCTGCCCCCGTCCGGATCGGGACCATCGGTGTCATCGCATCCGGCGTGCAACGAAGGTACGACCTTCAGCACCCTGTGGTCGCTGCGGAGGTGGATGTCGGTGCGCTGCTCGCGCTCTTCCCGCCCCGTTCGCTCGTTCATACGTTGCCGGCGTTCCCTGGTATTGCCCGCGACGTGTCGTTCATCGTCCCCGAATCGGTCTCGTGGGCCAGTATCGATCGGCTGATCGGCGAAGCCAAGCCTGAGCGGATGGTCGGACGCGACTTTGTCACCACGTTCCGCGGTGCTCAGATCGGTGCCGGAAAAAAATCCGTGACCGTCCGACTGGAGTTTCGTGATCCAACCCGAACGCTGCGCCACGAAGAAGTCGATCCGCAGGTCGCCGCACTGGTTTCGCTCGCAGCGGAACGGCTCGGTGCATCGCTGCGTGCCTGAGGCGCTCGGCGGTGTGTGGGTATCACCTTCCCAGCGTTCTGTCCACGGCTCCTTGTGTGTTGCAACTCCGGCGACATCGTGCCATACGCTATCAGGATCACCCGCGGTCGTCGTTCGAGCGGGTCATAGGAATATCTCCGTGAGCAGCACGCCCCGTCAATCCAGTACGTCTGCCTCTTCCCCCCCGACCGATTCCCCGGCAACATTCGAGGACTCGATCGAGGAAGTCGAGCGCATTATCGACCGAATCGAACGCGGGGAAGTCGGGCTGGAAGACTCTCTACGCGAGTATGAAAGAGGGGTCGAGATCATCCGTCGATGCCGCGGCGTCCTCAAGCAGGCTGAGGTGAAAGTCGAAGAGTTGACATCAAGGATGCAAGCGGATGCTACGCCGGGAGTAGGGGGAAGCGGGGGGGTGGGTGGCGTAGGGAGTATGACGGCGGACGGGCCGGCACGAACATGAAGAACTACGAACTGTATTTTCTGCTCGGACAAACCGCGTGGGCGTTCTTTGTGTTCGCGTTCGGGGCGTGCGTGGGATCCTTGATCAACGTTTTGGTGTACCGGTTGCCTCGTGGGCTGAGCGTGGTTTCACCTCCTTCAAAGTGCCCCGCGTGTGAAACCCGGCTGACATGGCGCGAGAATATTCCGATCCTGGGTTGGTTGATCCTGCGCGGAAAGTGCCGGTTCTGCCGATCAAAGATCTCACCGGAGTACCCGACGGTTGAGTTCGTGACCGCGTTGATCTTTGTGTCGATCTTTGCGCTCTGGTTTGTGATGTCGCGGAATGCCAACTCGCCGTGGCTTCATTGGGGAGAACTGCGACCATTCTGGACTCTGGGCGATGTCGGCGAGGGCTGGCCGCGCAACTCCTGGCCGGTGTTTCTTGTGATGCTGGGGCTGGTCGGCTCGCTGGTGGCGATGACGATCGTGGATGCCAAGACGTACACGATCCCGCTCGTTTTGCCGTGGTTTGCCACCGTGCTCGGCGTCGGTGGGCACACCCTCTTCGCGCTGTACTACCAGTTGGTGACGCGCAAGCCCAACCTGGGGCCGTTTATCACTTTGGCGCAGCCCAGGGTGTCCAGCACTGGGTTGGATACCGCCCAGTCGTGGGTTTTCCCGACGCCCGAGTCGTGGGCGACGATCCTCGCCGTGTTCGCAGGCGTCGTCGGTATCGGGCTTGCGATGCTGATGGTGCGGTTCGGGATCATCCGGCGTAGTTTCGCGGATTACGACGAATGGGAGTCGCAGGCGATCAAAGATGTGAAGCCAGAGCAAGGATCGGTATCTCCTGAGGCCGGCGCGCCGGAGATGTGGATCCAGTACCCACACGCTCGGCGTGAAATGCTCAAAGAAGCCGCTTTTGTTGCGCCTTGTTTTCTTTTGGCATATGCCACTTGGCATGTCGTGCAGTCGTTGAGTTGGTCAGGGGATGCTCCGCCGCTGGTGATGAAGGTGCTCGGAGCCGTACTGCTTGGGTACCTGGTCGGGGGAGGCACAGTGTGGCTTGTGCGGATCGTCGGGTCGCTCGCGTTCGGGAAAGAAGCGATGGGACTCGGTGACGTACACATGATGGCGGCGGTCGGTGCCTGCCTCGGGTGGCAACATTCCGTGATCGCGTTCTTCGGCGCGGCGTTTGTCGGGATACTGTGGGAGATCATGAGCCGTGTCTTCATGGGGAACAAGAGCCGGGCGATGCCCTATGGGCCGCACTTGGCGGTTTCGACGTTTTTGGTGCTCATTTTTCAGCCGTGGGTGCAGGCTGGGCTGAATAACCTGGGCCTTGGGCCGTTACTGGAATAACTGTACTTGGTCGCGGGTGTGAAACCGGGTACTCTCCGTTTCCAAACAAGCACCAACGGCGGAGCATACTGCTTTGAACTTCAGCCGAATACAAGGTTCGGAGCGGCAACGGTCGATAACTGTTGGAGACGAGTCGATTCGATACGCAATGGACTCGTGCCATCGGCGTTAGTCGAGAAGCAAGCGTCATCTGTCAGTGTCACCGAACATTGAGTCGGCTGTCCCGTTTTCACCGAGGTGGACATCATGAATGGGCCTCACCTTTCGACTCGGATCAACAAATCGACTCGTCCGATTGCCGACGCCAACTTCGGGTTCGATCAGGCTCGGCACCTTCTCTGGCGAGCGGGGTTCGGCGGCACCCCCGAACAAATTCAAACTCTGGTTTCGTGGGGTCCAAAGAAGTCCGTCGAGCACTTGGTGAACTATGAGAGCATCGATGCGGAGTCGGTGAAGGACGACGAGTTCGACCGTAACATCATCCGCCCAGCCTCACAAGAGGAACAAGCGACACTGCGGCGCGCGCGGCAAGCAAAAGACGAAGACACCGTCGCGCGTTTTCAGGCCCGTCGGCAGGAAGCCGAGCGGGAAGATCGGCGTCAAATGTCGCGGATCCAGCGCTGGTGGTTGAAGCGGATGATCGAGACGCCGCGCCCGCTTGAAGAAAAAATGACGCTCTTCTGGCACGGGCACTTTGCGACGAGTTATCGCACGATCGAAGACTCGTACCACATGTACATGCAGAACCAGTTGTTCCGGAAGCACGCAACGGGTGACTTTCGGGAACTGCTCTTTGCGATCATCCGCGACCCCGCGATGATCGCGTACCTCGACAACAATGATTCTCGCAAGGGACGTCCGAACGAGAACCTTGCCCGCGAAATCATGGAGCTCTTCTCGCTGGGCGTGGGGAACTACAGCGAGCAGGACATCAAGGAAGGCGCCCGTGCTCTGACGGGGTATTCATTCCAGGACGATGAGTTCGCGTTTCAGAAGAACAGCCATGACGAAGGGCGCAAGACCATTCTGGGGCGCACGGGCACCATGGACGGGGACGACTTCGTCAAAGCGATTCTTGAGCAGCGATCGTGCTCAAAGTTCCTGGCGGCCAAACTGTACCGCTTTTTCGTCGCGGATTATCCCTCCGGACGAGAGGATCACGACAACGCGGCGAAGAGCGTCATCGGAGATATCGCCAGCAGTTTGCTCGCATCGAAGTACAAGTTCAAACCTGTGCTCACTCGGCTTTTGCTGTCGGAGCACTTCTACGACAACGCGGTCGTGGGCGAGATGATCAAGTCCCCGATCGACCTGGTTGTCGGGACGGTGCGGTCGATGAACACGCCGGTCCGCGACCTCGGGGTGTTGACAGCCGCCTCGGGCGTGATGGGACAGAACCTGTTTTATCCGCCGAGCGTGAAGGGATGGGACGGCGGACGCTCGTGGGTGAACACATCGACGCTCTTTGCACGCCAGAACATCCTGTGCTTTCTGCTGACGGGCAAACTGCCGGTGGGGTACGACGCGCTGAAGGACATCGAAAAGTACGACCCGACGCCGCTCCTGACACCGCTGGCGCAAGGCGACGCAGGCGGATCCAGCAACCCCGAGAGCGTGGTCGATTACCTGCTTCGGTTTACAACGGGCCGGCCGGCGGCGCATAATCGCGCAGCACTCCTCGAGTTCATGAAAGCGAACGGGAACACGGTGAACGCCGACACAGTGACAGGGCTGCTGCTGCTGGTGACGGCGATGCCGGAGTATCAGTTGTGCTGAGCAGCATGGACTAGAAGAAAAGAGTGGAGGCGGTGGGCGGAAGTTCGGTTCTGGGGGATGTGTTGTAGAAATGATCGGAGTCTGTATGTCGATCGATCACACGAACAGCAACGCGTACACCCGTCGGGCATTCATTGGGCGCGGCATCACGCTCGCCTCGGCTGCCGTCACGATCCCGTATTTCATTCAGGACACTGCGCTGGGGTTGCCCCACGCGATGTTGGGGTTGACATCGATGCCGGGCGTCCCCGAGGACCATGTGCTGGTCGTCGTGCAACTCGGCGGCGGGAACGACGGGCTGAACACAGTGATCCCCTACGCCGACGGTACGTATTACAAGGCACGCCCCGGGATTGGCATCCCGAAAGACAAGATTCACCGGCTCGGGACCGCGGGCGTGGGCCTGCACCCCGCGATGACCGGTATGAAATCGCTGTACGACGACGGGCTGCTCAGCCTTGTGCAGGGCGTCGGGTATCCGAACCCGAATCGGTCGCATTTCAAGTCGATGGACATTTGGCACACCGCCGACACATCGGCGACCGGAAACGGCTGGATTGGGCGATATGTGGACGCGGAATGCTGCGGGTACGGCAAGGGCGAGTCCGGCAAGCCCGATGCGACGGCGACCGACGCCGGGGCCGGCGCGCCGGTGATCGCCATCGGTTCCGAGGCGCCGCTCGCCACCCAAGGGCAGAAGTCCAAACCCGTTTCGTTTGACAACGCCGACCTCTTCCGCTGGACCGGATCGGATGTTCATCGTTCGCTGGATGAACCGTACGATCGGATCAACCGCCGCGGCTCGGCGGCCGGTGTGGATGCCGAGTCAAACGCCGGGTTTCTGATGCGGACCGCGCTGGACGCTCAACTGTCGAGTGATCAGATCCGCAAAGCCGTCGCCCAGCGCTCGCTTGTGAACTACCCGCAGACGGACCTTTCGCGTCAACTCTCGATGGTGGGCGCGATGATCCGTGCCGGGCTGAAAACGAGGGTGTACTACGTGACGATGGGCGGGTTCGACACGCACGCCGGGCAGGGCGGCGAGAACGGGCGGCATTCGCAGTTGCTCGGGCAGGTGGCCGGCGCGCTCAAGGCGTTCAACGACGACCTCAAAGCGCAGGGGAACGACGGGCGGGTGCTTACCATGACGTTCTCGGAGTTCGGACGCCGGGTGTATCAGAACGCATCGCAAGGGACCGACCACGGGACGGCGTCGCAGATGTTCCTGATGGGGCCGATGGTGAAGCCCGGCGTGCTGAACGATCACCCGTCGCTGAGCGATCTTGACAACGGCGACCTGAAGTACACGACCGATTTCCGCGCGGTCTACGCCGGGGTGCTGGAAGGATGGCTCAAGGGCGACCCGAAGAAGATTCTCGACGGGAACTACCGGCCAATGCAGGTCGTGAAGAAGGCTTAGCGCATTCGATTTTCCACCGAATCGGTGAGGTTTCGATCCGGGATGCTGCTGAACGCGATGCCCCCTTTGGCCGCGTCTTTTGCCGCGTGCATCGACGCGGCGTAGACGGTGTTCTTTCCGTGCTTGCGATTCACTTCGTCCATCGCCTTGGAGAGGTTCATGCGGTTGCGCTCGTGCTCGAAGAGGGGCATCGTCGCGGCCTTGACGGCGATCAGGTCGTGCAGGGTGACATCGACGAACTTGACGCGCCCCGGTGGGCGTTTGTCCCACAGCCGCGCGAGTTGCTGGATGAGCGAAAGAGTGTCCCCGACGCCGCCGGGGAGGTGGACGGTATCGTGCCAGGAGGTGGCCCCCCAGCCGCCCCAGGTGGCCGGTCGTTTCCCTGCGTCCTCTGCTCTTCGCTGGTCGTTCCAGTATCGGCGAGGCTCTTCGATCCCGACGCGCATCGACATCCGCTGGGGCAGATAGCCCAGGTGCCTGGCTCGTGCCGCGGCTTTGTGCAGCAGGCGGATGGCGACGCCGCGGGCGATGCCAGGCTCGCGGTGCTGGGGCGCGAGCACATGCTGATGCCCGATGCTGCGTTTGTGGGTGGGGAACTCGTCGAGTTCTTCGCCGCGCAGCCAGTGGTACCAGCGCTGGCCGATGATGCTGTGCCAGAGGTGCTGCATCTCGGACTCGGTCCGGGCGCAGAGTTGCTCCACGGTGTGGACACCCTGCGCGTTGAGCCTCGCGTTCATCTTCGTGCCGATCCCCGGGAGGTCGATGAGTTTGAGCGCGTACAACTTGGCGGGGAGTTCGTGCGGCTGGATGATGACCAGCCCGTCGGGCTTCATCATGTCGGTGGCGACCTTCGCCAGGAACCGGTTGGGGGCGATGCCCACGGACGATGTGAGTCGGTCGCCGACATCGCGCCGGATGACTGCTTTGACCTTGCGTGCGATCGCGGCGGCTTGCTCCGGCTCGCGCTCACCACGCAGCAGTTTGCACGAAAACTCGTCGATCGAAAACACCCGGTCAACCGGGATGACAGTATCGACGGCGGCGAGGATGTTGTGGTGGAACCGCACGTACTCCTCCGGGCGGGCGGGCGCGACCTGCAGGTCCGGGCAGAGCACGCGTGCCTCGGCCACGGTCATGCCGGTCTTGACCCCGACGCGCTTGGCCTCGTAACTCACGGCGATGCAGCACCCCGACGGCCCGTCGATCGGCGACACCCCGACGGGCTTGCCGCGCAGCCGCGGCTGGAGTTGCTGCTCCACCGATGCGAAGTACGCGTTGAGATCGACGAAGAGGTGACGGAGAGACATGGGGGGTGGGGTGGGAACGATTGGTGGGGATCGGGAAAGGAATGGCAAGCAAGTCGGGCAAGTATACCAAACAAATATCATACGGGCGTTTCCACGAATGGGTGACCTGACCCACTCTCCGTTGACAGAACTCAAGCAACCCGACAGGTTGTTGCCATGACCTCACGGGTTGTTGCCATCACCGGACAGTGTGTTGCCGTGACCTGACCGATCCGGCCCGCGGGGGGGGGGGGGGGGGGGGGGGGGGGGGGGGGGG
>JBGSIF010000140.1:0-5357 GCA_041742635.1 Phycisphaerales bacterium | reverse complement strand
GCGGCGTGGGGCGTGGGGGGCGGGGGATTCGGATGGGGATGGGGGGAGTCGCCCCGGAGGGGCGCAGGGGTGTAGCCACGGGTGGAGCGAGCGAGTCTTCGAGCGAGCGCAACCCGTGGACCCCGGCACCCGTGATCTTCTCTTCGCCCCGGAGGGGCGGAGGGGTCGAGTTGACCGGCGCGGCAACCACTGCACCCAGGCCGTCCTCCACCCCTCCGGGGCGGGATCCAGAGTCGTTCGGAGTTCCCACGGGTGGCGCGGCGTCCGCGAAGACGCGGCCGCCGCTCTACCCGTGGCTACACCCCGTCGCCCCGTTGGGGCGAAGGAGTGAGCCGCGCTGCTTCGCTCCCGGGGTCTACGACTCGGCTCCCGGGGGGTCAGGGGGGGCTCGGTGCGGGCGCGGGGTGTCCGGGTGTGGGGGCGTCCCGGCCACGAAACCGCCGCCCGCGTCCACGGATCTGGCAGTTGCGTCCATGCAGCGCGCCGCTCCGGCCATGGAACTGACAGTTCCAGCCATGGAACGCGCTGTTCCGTCCACGGAACGCGCCGCTCCGTCCACGGAACTGCCAGTTCCGTCCACGGGAATCGGAGATTTTTGGATGTTCCCGCTGGAATCAACCCCGCTCACCCCCGCCGCGGGCCTCCCTGCACGCGGCCTCGGACCCGCGCCCCGCCGCGGACGGCTCTGGAGAGCCGCCCCACCACAACTACCCCATCCCCCATACCCCGCACACCTTCACTCGCCCCCGGTTCATTGTATTAAATCAACATAAGTTGCTGCCACAGATGCCCGAACATAAGGGCCAGTGTTTCATGTTCGAGTTCGATCCATTATCTGGAGATAAGGCTTATGTCGTTTCCAACATCCCCCCGTTCCGCGCTGCTCCTCTGGGCCGAGGCGCACGCGCCTGTTTGGACTTTGAACGCCTCCGCGATCGGGCTGAGCGGCTCGATGGCCAGCAGTTATCAAGCCGCGGTCGATGGCTACAGCGCGGCGTCCATCGCCCAGGAAGCCGCGAAGGAAGCCTACCGCGTCGCCACCGAGGAGGCCGCCGACGCCTTCGGCACGCTGCGCTCCTTCACCGGCGACCGCGTCCGCACCATCCGCGCCTTCGCCGAGAACGCCCCCAAGCCCCTGACCGTCTACAACCTCGCGCAGATCCCGCCCCCCGCCCAGCCCCCGCCGGCCCCGCCCCCCGCGCAGCCCACGGACCTGCGCGTCGAACTGGACCCCGCCACCGGCGAACTGATGCTGCGCTGGAAGGCCGCCAACCCCGTCGGCACCTCGGGTACCACTTATGTTATTAAGCGCCGCCTGCCCGGCGAACCCGAGTTCGAGTTTATTAATGTCAGCGGCCTCAAACGCTACACCGATGCCTCGCTCCTCGCCGGCCCGGACTTCGTGCAGTACACCATCCAGGGGCAGCGTGCCGGCGTCCCCGGCCCCGTCAGCGCGGTCTTCACCGTCAACTTCGGCCGCCTCCCCGAAGGGGGCACCGTCGCCACCGTCACGACCGACGCCAAGGCAAAGGCGGCGTGAGGCGGGAAAGAAGGCGTACCCAGAGGTACACGCAGGACGCACGGAGGGGACCGAGGGGGGATCGTGGATTGGGGATGGGGTGTGGGGGATGGTGAACGTAATAATGGCCGTGCGCCCCTGGGCGTGCGGCCTTTCTTGTTTCCACCCATTTCGTGTCTTCTCCGCGTCCTTTGTGATCCCCTCCGTGCCCTGTGTGTTCCTCCTGATCGAACCTTGGAAGGGGAGCCGCCCGGTGGGCACGCAAGGGGGAGGGGGGATCGGGGATGGGGCGTGGGGGATGAAGGGGGCGTGCGGGCCGGGCCTTCGCGCCGCGGCGGGACGACTTGCGGGATGGCGGAGGATCGGCTACTCTGCCCGAATCATGGCGATCAAGCAACTCACCGAGCAGCAAGTCCAGACGATGACTCGTGAAGAGAAGGACCGCTGGTGGCTGGCGAACGTGTACCGCGGGAACATGCCCCAGCTCACGATCCGCTCGGGGATCACCGGCTTTCTGCTGGGGGGGCTGCTGTCGGCGACGAACCTGTACATCGGTGCCAAGACGGGGTGGTCGCTGGGGGTGGGCTTGACAAGCGTGATCCTCGCGTTTGCGATGTTCAAGGCGCTGTCGGCGCTCAGTTTGGCCAAGGATTTCACGATCCTTGAGAACAACTGCATGCAGTCGATCGCGACGGCCGCGGGGTACATGACCGGGCCGCTGATCTCGGGGATCGCGGCGTACATGATGGTGTCGAACATCATCATCCCCTGGCATCAGATGCTGCTGCTGAATATCGTGCTCGCGCTGCTGGGCGTGCTGGTGGCGTTCCCGATGAAACGGCGGTTCATCAACGACGAGCAGCACCCGTTCCCCGAAGGGGCCGCGTGCGGGGTCGTGCTCGATACGCTGTACACCTCGGAAGCGAAAGTGGGGTTGTTCAAAGCGAAGGCGCTGATGGCGGCGGCGGGGCTGGCGGGGTTCATCACGTTCCTCGCCGGGGGCGGCTACCAGAACGCGATCCAGGTCAAGTTGCTCAAACTCAAAGAGGCGTGGACGCTCCCGACGCACCTGGATGCGTGGTACTACGCGCTGGTGGCCAAGGGGCAGGCGGCCGTGCCGCGGATCTTCGGGTCGGACATCCGGAATCTGGGGTTGTCGCCGGTGGCGGACCTGGCGATGTTCGGGGCGGGCGGGCTGCTGAATATTCGGTACGCGACGAGCATGATCCTGGGGATGGCGGTGATGTGGGGCGTGATCGCGCCGTGGGCGGTGAGCAACGGGGACGTGACGCGACCGGCCAAGGACGCCGCGGGGCTGGTGATCGGTGCGGAGACGATCGCGCCGGACATGAAGTACCGGTTCCAGGAAGTGCTCGTGTCGTGGTCGCTGTGGCCGGGGATCGCGCTGCTGGTGGTGGCGAGCATGCTCGGGTTGCTGGCGAAACCGAAGGTGCTGATTTCGTCGTTCCAGGGCTTGATGGGGGGGAAGAAAGAGACGGGCAACGACCCGGTGAAGGATATCGAACTCCCGGTGTGGATCTCGTTTGTGGGTGTGCCGATCGTGGGGGCGCTGGGGGTATGGATGCTGCACGACTGGTACGGGGTGAAGTGGTACTGGGGCGCGCTGTCGATCCCCCTGATCATCGCCCTCACGCTGATCGCCGCGAACGCGACGGCGCTCACGAGCATCACGCCGACGGGCTCGCTCTCCAAGATCACGCAGTTCACGTTCGGCGGTCTGGAACGCGCGACGGCTCTCAAGGCGGGCGCGGTGCCGAACCCCGCGACGAACCTGATGACCGCGCTGATGACGACGGAAGTGGCGGCGAACGCGAGCAACCTGCTGATGGATATCAAGCCCGGGTACATGCTGGGTGCCAAGCCCCGTCAGCAGGCCGTCGGGCACTGCATCGGGATCATCGCCGGGGCGGCGGCCAGCACGCCGCTGTTCTACCTGCTGTTCCTCTCGCGCAAAGGGATGGACGAGAAGCCCGTGATCGAGCGGCTCGTGTCCGATCAGTTCGGGTTCCCGGGCGCGCTGCAGTGGAAAGGCGTCAGCGATTTGTTGTCCAAGGGGTTCGGGCAGTTGCCGGCGAGCGCGCTGTGGGCGATGGGCATTGCGGCGGTGCTGGGGCTGCTCCTGGAACTGGCGCGGATGGCGAGCAAGAACAAGTTCCCGATCTCGCCCATCGCGCTCGGGCTGGGCGTGGTGATCCCGCCCGAATCGTCGATGGCGATGTTTGCCGGTTCGGCGTTCTTCTATTTTATGGGCAAGATGTTCAAGGCCAGAGAGGCGTCGTTCGGCAACCGCGTGTTTGTACAGACGCACGAGCCGATCTGCGCGGGGATTATCGCGGGGGCCGCGCTGGTGGGCATCGGCGACATTATCGTGGGAGTCATCACCGGGTAATCCCGTGTGGAGCGGATGAGCACCGGCCCCCCGGAAAAAGGGGAAGATTCGTTGGGAGTATTCTGCGGCGGTCGCTACGCCACGCCCATGAGAATCTCAATCGTGCGCTGATCGAGGGCTTCGTAGGGGAGCGGCTTGGCGGCGATTTTTTCGCGGCTGAACTGCATGCCCAGGAGCGTTTCGGCGTGGCTGCGGCTGAAGTTCGCCCAGAGCGAATCCAGGTCCTTGGACTCCTGGTTGATCTGGCGCAGGAGCGTGCGGACCTGCTTGTCGGCGTTCCACGCTTTGGCTCGCTGGCGGAGCATCAGGTAGGTGCGCATACAGCCTCGCGCGAACTCAATGACATCGGCGCGGTCGGCGGTGCGGTAGGCGTGCGCGTCAAAGTGCTTGAAGCCATCGTACTTGTTGTCATCCAGTAGTTTGACGATGAAGAACGCGGCCTTGAGGTTGGCGGACCCGAAGCGGTAGTCCTGGTCGTAGCGGCCCGGCTCCTGGTCGTTGAGGTCGATGTGGAAGAGTTTGCCCGCGGCGAGGGCCTGGGCGACGGCGTGGGAGAAGTTCAGCCCGGCCATTTGTTCGTGGGCGACCTCGGGGTTGACGCCGACCATGTCGGGGCGCTTGAGCGTGGGGATCAGGGCGAGATAGGCGGCGGTGGTGGGGAAGAACATGTGCCCGCGCGGCTCGTTGGGCTTGGCTTCAAGGGCGAACTTCATGTCGTACTTGCGGTCCACGCAGTAATCGCAGAGGAAGTTGAGGGCTTTGCGGAAGCGTTCCTCCGCCACGAGCGGATCTTTGGAACCGTCCGTTTCGCACCCCTCGCGCCCGCCCCAGAAGACATAGATCTTCGCGCCGAGTTCGGCGCCCAGGTCGATCGCGCGCATGGTCTTCCGTACGGCGTAGGCCCGCACCTCGGCGTCGTTGGCGGTGAACGCGCCGTCGCGGAACACCGCATCGGAAAAGAGGTTCGTCGTCGCCATGCTCACCTGCAGTTTGTTGCGTTTGAGCGCTTTGGCGAAGTCCTGCTTGATCGTGTCGGCCTCTTTTTCGGAGGCGTCGATGGGGATGAGGTCGTTGTCGTGGAAGTTGACGCCGTGGACGCCCCCGACTTCGCCGAGCAGATCAACGATCTGCACCGGGTCCAGGGCGGCCCGCGTGGCGAGGCCGAAGGGATCGCGGCCGGTGTTGCCGACGGTCCAGAGGCCGAAGGTGAACTTGTCTTTAGGAGAGGGAGAGAAGTCGTCGGACATGGCGTGTACCCCGTGCGAGCCAGCGTGGTGTGGAGAAGAGGATAGGACGGTCCGGGGGGCCGATCGTGCGAGCGAGCGGGAGCACCGCTGCACGCACGAAGTCCCTGGATGAACGGGGCGTCCCGCCCGGCGGGGGCACGCTTGCCCAACGAGTTGGCCGCGGCGCGACGGGCGGTACGCC
>JBGSIF010000139.1:0-2460 GCA_041742635.1 Phycisphaerales bacterium | reverse complement strand
CGGCTCGAACCGCGGCCGATCGGTGTATCGATCGCGATTCTCCGCTCGCAAATGCTACGGTTGGCTCGAAATCACGCTCTGGCTGGAAACTCGGCTTCTTCAACGGGCTGCTAGGCCGTTGGGATTCCGCAGGCAACTTCGCGTATTCCGCCCGCGCCCGCGGCGGCCTCGCCGCCGTCTTCCAAAAAGTCATCCTCTTCAACGGCGTTTCCTCCTCCATCGCTTTCCAAATGGGCGACCCCATCACAGGGCTTTTGGACCTCTCCCCCAACCCCAGCGGCGATGAATCCTTCGGCAACTCCGTCGGCTCCATCCACCTCCTCAACAACGGCACCATCGGCTCTCAGGACTCCACTATCGTCGGCATCCACTCCTCCCGCCGGCCCGCCATCATTTATAACCAGGTCGCCTTCCATCAGTCCAACATCACCACCGTCACCGCACTCGACGGCGTCGGAACCGAAACCTGGAAAAGCATCTCCGCCAACTCCTTCTACACCACTCCGGACGGCACCCACTGGATCGCCATTGGCACCATCAACCAACCCACCACCATGGATGCCGTCCTGGTCGTTGATGGCCGCGTCGTGCTTCAGGAAGGGCTTCCCATTCCGGGTTCATCCGTCACAATCAGCACCATCGTGATCGCCGATATCGCCGAGTCCGGCACCTGGTTCGCTCGCGGTGCCCAAACCAACGGCGACGACTGGGCCGTCGTCAACGGTGCCGTCGTCGCCAAATCCGGCGATCCGATCACCCCCGGCAACGCCGAACTTTGGGGCGATACCTTCCTCGCGCTCACTGCCAACGCCGCCGCCGACTGGATCCTCGTCGGCAACACGACCGCCGCCGACCCCGCTGCCGACAACGTTGTCGTCATCAACGGTCAACAAGTCCTTCTCCGCGAAGGTAGTCAGGTCGATCTCGACGCCGACGGCACCCCCGACGACGCCTACTTAGGCCGCGGCAACAACACCCTCAGCGCATTCGAACCTAACGATTTCTTCCTCACCCCGTCC
The DNA here is from genome assembly GCA_041742635.1 of Phycisphaerales bacterium. Classification (GTDB taxonomy): domain Bacteria; phylum Planctomycetota; class Phycisphaerae; order Phycisphaerales; family UBA1924; genus JTS-AC122. The sequence goes on along the minus strand of JBGSIF010000139.1, from coordinate 1,441 downwards.
CGCACGGTCTATCTCTTCGGAAACCTGCGTAACGCCGCGGGCGTGGACCTCAACTCCAACCCCGTCTTCGGCACCCCACAGGCGTTCATGCGCATCGCCGCGGGTGCATCTTACTGCCCTTGTGATTGGAACGCCATGGGCGGCCTCAACTCGCAGGACTTCTTCGACTTCCTGTCGGACTTCTTCGCGGGCGATGCCGATTTCAACGCCGACATGACTACCAACAGCCAGGATTTCTTCGACTTCATCGCGTGCTTCTTCACGCCGCCGATGGGCTGCTGATCCCTCTGCACATTAATCTCGATTGACATATTAAATGAACAGGGCACGCCGCTCGGCGTGCCCTGCTCATTTATTCGTTTCGTCCCCGCCCTCCACAACCACGCAACGCCCGTTTTCACTTCGCGTCGTTCGTGATGATCAGCGGCAGCAAGTCGGCATTGGGCAGTTTGAGCGCGCCCATCAGCGATGCCGCCGCCGTTGCCTGCTCGTTGCTCCCGTCGCCCATCGCCAGTTTCACGACCGCCGACACATGCCGCGGCTCGAGCAGGTTCCCGAATCGTTTCGCCGAATCCGCGACGCGGTTGAGCAGACCGACTTGTTCTTCACCCGTCGCCCCCGTCGCGGCGTCCATCAACGCGACCTGAACGTTCTTGCTGGCTATATACGACAGCACCTCGGCGACCGCCAGTCGCGTTTCGCCCGCGCTATCTTCCAGCGCGCTTGTCAGCGGGCCGGACGCATCGGCGACATTCAAAACCGTGTTGCCCGAGACCGCCAAGTCTCGCAGCACCGCGAGCGAGCGGCGGTTGTACCCCGACGCCTCGTCCGCCGAAACCTTCTCACCCACCGCGACTTCCAGCAGTTGTTCCGACGCCACGGCGACCTCCGCCGCACTGATCCCATCCCGCACGATCTTCACCCGCTGTTCACCCGCGTATTTCTTGTCCAGATCGAAGTACGCCGGCGCACCCACCTGCGCCAATACCGGCGTGGCCGCCAGATTCACTCGCCCCTGCACCTCGCTGATCAGATTCACCGTCGATTCCGGCGGCAACACCGACACGATCAGGTCGATCCCCGGTGCCTCGGCGAGTTCCTGCTCGATATCGCGGAACGACTTCGCCGGGGAGAGCACCGTGAACCCACGCCCTTCCAGCGCGGTCTTCAGCGGTGCCTGATCCGTCGGGTTATCCGCGATCACAATCGCGTACCGGGCCGATGCGCTCCGGATCGCGCTGGCGAGGATCGGTACCACTCGGTCGGAACCCGAGAACGCTTCGCGGGGCTGTGCCGCGCCGAGCGCAAGTGCCGCCTCGTACTGCACGCGCCGGTTCGGGTACGACAGCGCGTCGAGCAGCGGGCGACGTGTTCCCGCGGCGCTCGCCTCACCCCACAGCCCGCTGGCTCCGGCCGTTTTTTCGATCGCCGCGATCGCCCG
>JBGSIF010000138.1:0-11918 GCA_041742635.1 Phycisphaerales bacterium | reverse complement strand
CTTCCCCCCCTCCCCCTCCCCTCCTTCCCTCCTCTACCAGGGCAACCGCAAGATCGGATTGCGAACTCAGCGCACGCCGAGTGTGCAGAGCAAATCAGAGTAAGCGAGTGGTCTTGTGCGCGCGGTGATCACCGCTCCGCACCGTTCCGCACCCTCTCTGATTCTCTCTGGCCTCTCGGCAGGCTCTGAGTTCGCTTTTCAGAGAGAATAGTAATGCGGTTGCCCCGCCCCTGAAACCCTTGACATGCGTTGTGGTGTTGCTATCGTACTCTGACATCGCAGGCGAAGAAATCTCGCAGTGATCGTCGACATCTCGGTCAAAGAGTCGTTGGAAGTCTAGATAAGGGGCACCCCGAGTTCATCGGGAGGCTCAGTAGAGAGGAAGCCGGCGCGGTTGGACACCTATAGGTGTGCTACCGCGTCGGCTTTTTTCGTTTTGATTCCGCTTTGACTCCTTGGTATTCATCGCCGCACGCCCAGCGGCGGTTCGGATTCCCTCTTCTTCAGCGGAGGCCGCGGCGAGAGCCGCCTCCTCCGTTTCGAGTGGTGCGGTTCGTTCGAACGCACCCGTCGAACAAGTCGCCACTCAAGTGGCCACTCGACCGGGGTCGCCGCGAAAGCGGCCACCCCGGGTTTGAACCAAGTCGCCACGCAGGTGGCCACTCGACCGGGGTCGCCGCGAAAGCGGCCACCCTGGGTTTGATCTTCCACTGATCGGTCGTGAACGAGTGCGTCCCGCGGCGGGCCACACGTTCAGAAAGGGACGAACATGCCCAGTGTCTTTACCCCCGAGATGGCCAGACAAATCGGAATCGCCGCCAGTGAGTTCCAGCACCGCCAGACCGGCCAGCAGCCCAAGGCGACCACCGTCGTGCTCAGCAACGAAACCCTCGTCATCACCCTGCACGGCGCGCTCTCAAAGGCCGAACTCGATGTATCCCAAAGCCCGGAGGGAGTAGCGAAGATGCAGGAGTACCACCGCAACCTCTTCAAGGCTTCCGTGGACACTCTGCGGGCGGAGATCAAGCGGATCACGGGCGTGGCAGTCCGCGAGGCCGCCGTCGAGATCGAGCCTGTTTCCGGGTCGGTCATCCACGCATTCACGAGCGGCGACATGGTGCAGGTGTTCCTGCTCAACGAACGGATGTCGTCGGGTGAACGTGGCAAGCCGACCGGAACCAGCGGAACCAACGGCGTCTAACCCCCCCCATCCCCCCACCCCCGCTCCCAATCCCCCACACCGCCCTCTCTCCTTTCTCTCTATCCCACTCGTGGTCTTTTCCGCACATATCACACACCTGAAGGAGTTCCTATGGCGCGTTCACACCAACCCAACTCCGGCACCAGCAACGGCACCAGCAATGGCACCGTGAAGCCGCCGGCACCCCGGCCGACGAGCATCAGGCCAGTCATGCCCGACGCCGCTCCGAAGCAGACACCCTTGTCGCCGTCGGCGTTGCCCTCGCCATGGCCGGTTCAGCGGATTGCAAGCCCGTCGCCGGATGTGGCCGGCTCCCTTCGGTGTGCGGCGAGCGTGGAACATGAACTCACGCTGAGTTTCCAGGAACTGGAACTCAAAGTGGCGCAGCAGAACCCCGCGATGACCTCGACAATCGCCGAGTTCACACACCGTGTCCGCGAGGTGCTTATGACGGCGCTTGCCACGGCGCTCTGGGCCGAGCGACGCCGCCTGACGTGGCTGCTGCACAACGACCTGGCGTCGACCCTCGATGTCGCGCGGGAACGGCTGAAGTCATCGGCTCTGGCGACGTCCGACGCCGCGGCGCGACAAGCAATGCGCGAGGTTGAATCGTGCATAGCGGCGGCGGCAAAGGTCACCCGCGGCCTGATGACGGAACTCGACCCGACCGTCGGACGCAACCCCACGCCGCCGGAGGCTGCGCCGAGCGAGTGACCGGCGTGCGCCGGCGGAGGGGGAGGCCGTAGAAGACGCTGGAGTCGAATACGACTGTATGGGTGTGGTCCAAGATGATGGTGGGCCAGGTGATTGACGGGTGTGACCAGAATTGTTTGCGTGAGTATTCGAACACGAGTGGACCGGGCGTCCCGTCCGGAGGCGGAGTTCAGGGTCCGGGCGGGACGCCCCGTCCACTCCCATTATGCCCCCCAACATCTTGGACAACGCCCGACTGTATTGCCGCGCGATTTGTGGGCCGCGTCCCTCGTACACTCCGGCGATGCTCCTGCTCTGCCTCTCGCTCATCATTGTGTCGTTCGCGGTATCCCTACCCGCGACGGCGTTGATGCGCCGGCTTGGGCATCGGGTAGGTGCGTTCGATGGGGCGGGGGTGCCCGGTCAGGTTAAAGCGGCGGCGAGGCGAGTGCCGAATACTGGGGGTGTAGGGATCTTTCTCGGGATCGCGGTGCCGATGCTGATCGGGCTTGCATTCGTGTGGGGATGGGTTGACAAAAAAACATTGGTGGAGATGCCGGAGTGGATCAGGACGTTGGGGGAACATGTTCAGGGGATTCGTGATCGAACGCCCGATGCGATGGTCGTGCTCAGCGCACTGCTGGTGCTGCACATCATGGGGCTGATCGACGACCGCCGGCCGCTGGGCGCTTACTCGAAACTGACCGTGATGCTCGGTGCGGCGATCGGCGTGGTGTGGCTGACGGATTCGCGGATGCTCACCATGCTCGACGCGCACGTTGGCGGGGCGTGGCTTTCGATCGCGCTCAGCGTGCTTTGGATCGGGGTTGTCACCAATGCGTTCAACTTTCTGGACAACATGGACGGGCTTTCGGGCGGCGTGGCCGCGATCGCGGCGGGGTTTTTTCTGGCCGGCACGCTGGCGGCACCCAATCCGCCCGGCCCGCAGTGGTTTATCGCGGCGTGCCTCGCTCTGCTCATTGGCGCGCTCGGGGGTTTTCTGGTCTTCAACGCTCCGCTGCGCCGACCCGCGAGCATATTTATGGGTGATGGCGGGTCGTTGGTCGTTGGGTTCCTGATGGCCGTTCTGACGGTCCGGACCACATATGTGGATGCGACCGGCGGAGCGGAATCCTTCGGCTGGTCGGGGGTGTTCATGCCGGTGGTCGTGCTGGCGATCCCGCTGTACGACTTCGTCTCCGTGACGGTGATCCGTCTCTCGCAAGGCAAATCACCCTTCCGAGGGGATCTTCAACACTTCAGTCACCGGCTGGTGCGGCGTGGGCTGAGCAAGCGAAGCGCGGTGCTGGTGATCTACGGCTGTACGGCCGTCACGGCGATCGGCGGGGTGTCGCTCCCCGCGCTCGAAGCATGGCAAGCCGTGCTGGTGGGAGTGCAGACCATGCTCGTACTGGGCGTACTCGCGCTGTACGAATGGGCGTCCCCGCCTCACCTTCCATACCCGGCCGGAGGTGCCCGATCCGCAGGCACGCCAGACTCACGCGCGCCACGGACAACGACCGAAGATACAGAACGATGAACGCCATCAACACGAACCATCCCGGGGGTCGCTCGACGAGCCTGGTCGCGGTGCTTTCGCTGCTTGGGTTTGTGCTCGCCGCGGCGGGCGCGCTGCTGCACGCGACGACGACGTACATCCCGTTCCCATCGTGGGATTTGGACCCATTGATCTTCCCGCTGCCGCACACGGGGCTTGGACCGGGGCGGTCGATGCTGGTAGACCTTGTCATTCAGTTTGGATGCGTGCTGGTGCTGTTGGGCGAATGGCTCGCCGGACGGCGGGTCGATTGGCGTGCGTTGCTGCTGCTGCTCATTGGCGCGGGCGTGATGTGGTACGGTGGGCGGCGCGACGAGCCGGACGGCGTGTCGGCATCGGCGTGGATCGCGGCGATCTCGGTGGGCGTAACAATGGTGCATGTGTGCCGCAGCCCGCGCCTGCGCCGAACCGTACTGGCGATCGGCTTTGCATTTGTGTGCCTGCTCGCGCTACGCGGGGCGCAGCAGGTGTTCATCGAACACCCCGAAACGATGCGGTCGTTCAACCAGGGCAAGGCGCAGGTGTTCGCGTCACAGGGGTGGGATCCGGAATCAACGATGGCGCGGACATACGCACGCCGGGTGTCGCAGAGCGATGCCACGGGGTGGTTCGGGCTGTCGAATGTGTACGCAACGTTCGCGGCGGGCGGTGCAGCGGGAGCCGTCGCCATGCTTGTGTACCCGCTGCTGATGCGTCGCCGTACACGCCGAGAAGAGAGGATCGATGGAGCCGGGGTAAACGATCCTTCATCACACACATCGCTCGCCAAAGGACGTTTGCCGATAGTTGTAGGGATCGGGCTGCTGGGCATCGGCATGGGGACGCTATCACTTTCGCAGGCAAAGGGTGGGTTCGCCGCGTTGTTTGTCGGGGTCGTATTTCTGCTCGGTGTGATGCTTGCATCGCGCTCGGTGGTGAGGATCGGGCCGGGCATTCGCGGCGCGATCGGTGCGGCTTTGGCGGTCGGCGCGATGCTTGCGGTCTTCGTGCTGATCATCGGGGCGGGGCTGATAGGGGAACGAAGCGAACTGAGTCTGCTGTTCCGCTGGTACTACATGGAGGCCGCGGCCAAGATCGGTCTGCTGGAGTTCAGCGGGTGCGGCCCAGGCGGGTTCCAGCCCCTGTACTCACTGCACAAGAATCCGCTCAGCCCCGAGGATGTATCGAGCGCTCACAACCTGCTAATGGATTATTGGGCGAGCGGCGGGGTCCTCTCGCTGACATGGATCGGGCTGTGGCTGTGGATCGTCGCTCGGACTGGCACGAGCGCGGTCGCAAATCCCCAGCCGGTCGCGGTGACGGCTGACCGATCGAAGCCAATAGTAACTGAACCCGGCTTCCGCTGGGAGCACATCGAAGCGGCGTGGTGCGTGCGGGTGGCCATCGCCGTGGGCTTGATCGCGGCGCTCATCGGGATGCAACTCGAGCAGCCGATCACAACGCTGGATCTGGCGGCCGTACGATTGCTGGGGCTGCTTGCGAGCGGACTGGTCGCGTGGTATGTACTGATGACACTCCCACGGCGTGTGGGCGAGTACCACACGGATCGCGTGTGCCGGCTGGCGCTCAGTGGTGGGGCGATTGCGATGTCGTCGCACGCGCTGATCGACCAGACGGGTGTGTGGCCCGGGTCGGCGTCGCTGCTGATGCTCTTCATCGGTGCGGCGGCCGCGGGGGAGTACGACACCACGCTTTCGCCGAGCACGCGACTGAATCACAGGGTGCCTCGGATGGCATCGCTGATGGGGATCCTGCTGCTGGTACCGCTTGCGGTTGTGGCGTCGCGCCCTTCGAGCCGAGAGCGGCTGCTGGTCTCGGCGGCAAAGGCCGTGGCACCGCTGGCCGGGTTTCATCAACGTTTCAACGAGATCATGGTTGGTGGGTCAACACCGGTGAGACAAGCGGCGGGGCTGAACGAACTGGCCGGTGAAGTGTCGGAGGCGCTATCCGGCGTGATCCAACCAACGCCTGAAGCGGTTCAGCAAGCCCTGATCGTACTGGAACGGCGCCGACTGGAGCAGGCGACCGATCGACTCCTCGCCGCGGCTCGGGTGGGGGTGGCCGGGTCGGGCGATGCCGCTTCGGGCGTCCCGCGTGACTTCAAATCACTGCGAGAAGCGTCGCGGCTGCAAGCGATCCTGGGGCATCGCGCACTCGAACGCCGCGATATCCCCGACGCGATACGCCGATTCGACCTGGCGATTGATTTTTCGCGGCTTCGTCTGTCTTATGCACCCGCGCCGACTCGGCGGCGTGCGACCGAGTACGGATGGCTCGGGCTGGCGCATCAATCGAAATACGATGCGTTGGCGGCGTTCGGGCGTGCCGACATGGCCGACCTGCGTGCCGCCGCCGATGCCAACGAGGCTGGCGCGTTGCTCGATCCTTACAATCTGGAGTTCGGCAAACGGTTGATGGGTTTGTACGCCGCGATCGGCGACATGCCGACCGCGGCACGCTGGGCTCGTCGAACGCTCGAACTGGACACATTCAAACGTTTAGACAGAGAAACACAGGGGCTGAGCGAGGCGGAACGCAAGGAAGCCGAGCGGCTTGCTGGGGCGTCTTGACGATTGGTTGCAATTCGCTACGATTGCCCCATCTCGGGATTCATGCCAGCCGGGCGACTCGTCATACGGTTTGGATTGGTCGCCGGGCTTGTTTCGTGCGTGTATCAATGCCCGGTTCACGATCCGGAACGCGACTCAGGAGCGACGGCTATGCAAGAAGACGACGACGAAGAAGCCCACTGACCACCCGAATACCCCCTCTGTCTTGTCACAGATCCTGAGGGTATCGTCGGCGAGTTCGGTCGTGCCCAACGCACGTCTTTGGGAATCCCCGCACCGAACCCAGGTGGATAGATACCTCAAGCAAAGACACCTAAAGTAAGGCTCCGGCACTGCCGGATTCCTCCAGTTACGCCAGTCACGACCCGCGGGCGTGCTCCTCGCACTCCCGGTCGCCGCACACACACCCGTCGCAAACCACCAACATCGACCAAACACGATCGCATTTGGACTTCTGAAGGACCGACCCATGGCCACCGACTTGAACTATATCCGCAACATCGGCATCTGCGCCCACATCGACGCCGGCAAGACCACCGTCTCCGAGCGAATCCTGTACTACACCGGCAAGAACTATAAGATGGGCGAGGTCCACGAGGGCACCGCCACGATGGACTTCCTCCAGGAAGAGCAGGAGCGTGGGATCACGATCCAGTCGGCGGCGACAACCTGCCCGTGGGAATGCCGGGGCGTGGAGTACAAGATCAACCTCATCGACACCCCAGGGCACGTCGATTTCACCATCGAGGTCGAGCGGTCGCTCCGTGTCCTGGACGGCGCGGTCGCGGTCTTCGACGGTAAAGAAGGCGTGGAAGCCCAGTCCGAAACCGTCTGGCGTCAGGCCGACCGATACCGCGTGCCGCGCCTCTGCTTCGTGAACAAGATGGACAAGATCGGCGGGGACTTCGACTTCTCGTTCCAGACCATCCTGGACCGTCTCGGCGTGAACGCGATCGCCATCCAGTACCCCATCGGCAAGGGGCACGAACTCAAAGGCATCATCGACCTGGTCACGATGCGGGCGTTCTACTACGACGCCGACGAGAAGGGCGCGGTCATCACCGAGAAGGACATCCCGCCCGAGTGGCAAGACGCGGCGAACAAGTGGCACCGCGACCTGGTCGAAAAGGCCGCCGAACTCGACGACGCCCTGATGGAAAAATACCTCGCCGATCAACCGCTGACCGAAGCCGAGATCAAGGGCGCGCTCCGCAAGGGCACGATCGAGCGCCGCTGCTTCCCCGTCCTCTGCGGCGCGGCCCTCCGCAACATCGGTGTGCAGAAGATCCTCGACGCCGTCGTTGATTACCTCCCCGCCCCGCACGAAAAGGCGGTGATCGAAGGGCTTGACCCCAAGGACAAGGAAACCAAACTCACCCGCCCGCACGACAACGACGCCCCCTTCTCCGCGCTGGTCTTCAAGGTCGTCTCCGACACCCACGGCGACCTCACCTACATGCGCGTCTACTCCGGCAAACTCGAGAAAGGCACCCGCTGCATCAACCCGGGCAACGGCAAACGCGAGATCGCGTCGCGCATCTTCGAGATGCACGCCAACAGCCGCATCCCCCTCGATGTCGCCACCACCGGCAACATCGTCGCCGTCGTGGGCATCAAGGATTCGTACACCGGCGACACGCTGTGCGACACGGACAACCCGATCATCCTCGAGCGCATGACCTTCCCCGAGCCGGTCATCTCGATGTCGATCGAGCCTAAGAGCCAGGACGACAAGCGCAAACTCGGCGACGCCCTGCAGGTCATCCGCCGCGAGGATCCCTCGTTCCGCTCCAACTACAACGAAGAAACCGGCCAGACGATCATCGCCGGCATGGGCGAGTTGCACCTTGAGATCATCAAGAACAAACTCGTGCGCGACATGAAGATCAACGTCGACGTCGGCAAGCCCAAGGTCTCCTACCGCGAGACCGTCACCAAGAAGGTCGAGTGGGTCCGCGGCCTGTTCAAGAAGCAGACCGGCGGCCGCGGCCAGTTCGGCGATTGCCAGATCCACCTCGAGCCCTACTCCGCGGCCCGCGCCGAGGAAGAAGAACTCGACTACACCGACCTCATCGCGTTCGAGAACAAGATCGTCGGCGGGTCGATCCCCAAAGAGTTCGTCCCGTCCGTCGAGTACGGCGCGCGACAGACGGCGGTCAGCGGTGCGAAGTACGGCTACCCGATGATCAACGTCAAGATCACGCTGGTCGACGGCTCCTACCACGCGGTCGACTCATCGCAGATCGCCTTCGAGCAGGCCGGGCGCATCGCCATCCAGGAAGCCGCCGAGCGGGCCGGGTGCGTCCTGCTTGAACCGATCATGAAGGTCGTTGTCACGGTGCCCAACGATTACCTGGGCAACGTCACGGGTGACATGGCGTCGCGCCGTGGGATGATCATCGACACCGAAGACCGCGGCGTAGTCAAACTCCTCACCTGCGAAGTGCCGCTGGCCGAAATGTTCGGCTACACCACCTCGCTCCGCGGCATGTCGCAGGGCCGCGCCAGCAACACCATGGAGTTCCTCGAATACCGCCCGATGCCGATGAGCCTGATGAAGGAAGTCCTGGAAGACCAGGGGCGCTAGGCACCGGTCTTCGAGGCAAGAAGCCATCGACCAGCCCCCCCCACCCCACCCCCCACCGGCCTTGAGACATCTACCACATCATCACGAAGCCGCGAAGGGCACCCCTTCGCGGCTTCGTTGTGTATTGATCATCGCCCCCCCTCCACAAGCACTCCCACCAGCCCCCCAACCGTTCACGCCGCGGCGGTGCGGAGTTTTCCGCCCGAGACGCTCTGGATCGCCAGGCCGCCCCCATCCGCGACGCCGAACTGCACGAGCACGGCGTCGCTGGGGATGCCGGCGCGGTCGCCGCGGATGCCGGTGATAATATAAGTAGCATTAATACTTCCCGCGGGCAGCGTGGAATCAAGGAACGTCTTGGTCTGCGAGTTGCCCGTGGTGACGAACGGCCCGGACGGACCGACGCGGCGCTGCACCGTGAAGAAAGCCCCGCCGGCGCCGCGGCTCTTCCACCGAAGCCTCACCGCGCCGCCGGGTTCAAGCGTGATTGTTATGTTGCTCGGCTTCTCGGGGAGGGGGACTGGGGACGGCGCGGCGGGGGGCGGGATCTGCGCCAGGGCGTAGACCGCGGGGTTGTTGGTCTGGACCGCATACGCGCGGACGGTGCGGATGATCGCCGCGGCCTGGTCGCGCATGGTTTCGCCGGTGTTGTGGTACGTGGTGGTGGCGGCCTTGGCGGTCTGCCGCGTGGACTCGGCATTATTAAAGGCGGTGCGGTTCCCTTCGGTCGCCGCTTTGAGTGCGTTGACCTGCGCGGGAGTCAAGGAAAGCGCCGCGGCGTTGAGCAACCACACCGGCCAGTGCGTTTCGCAGAACGTCAGGGTTTCGAGCCGTCCGGGGGGAAGCGTTGCCATCTGTGTGCTCCAAGAAGGAAGTGAATGGGTGCTCGTCGCGCATCAAGTTCGCCCGATGCCGCATGACCCATCGACGCGCACGACGGCAACGCATTAAGAACGTACCATCAACCACGCCCGACACCGAGTTATTCTTAAATAAGCAACAGTTGCGCCCCCCCCCCTCCCTCCCCTCCCTCCGTTCGAGCCGCAGACCGCGCCGCCGATGCGGGAGTTCACGAGGTGTTCTTAGTATGTTCGATCAGAATCGGCAGATCCGGCGCGTCAATTCATCGCTCCGGCGCACGATCGAATGTCCGCAGCGGACGAATCGGCGACCGAAACGGGCACCAACCAGACCGATTCGTGCGAATCGATCACCAACTCGTGCGAATCGGTCGTCGATTCGTACATATCGCTCGTCGATGCGGGCACATCGCTCACCGATTCGGGCACATAGCCCGTCAATTCGGGCATATCGCTCTCCGATTCGTGCGAATCAGTGAACGAATCGCCCACCGCGCCGCGCCGTGCCACGGCTTGGCGTCTTCGACAAGCCGTGTATTCGTGAGTTGCTCGACGATCCCGTGACTTCAAGACACGGCTTGGCTCAACCCCCCCAGCAGCCAAGCCAGCCGTGCCACCCGCCACATCAAGATCGGGCCACCCGCCCCGATGCAGCGGGCATTGCACTATTCCTTAAATTCGCGTGCGCGACGAGAGGCAACGGCCTCGTCCGAATATGGGGACATCGGTTCCAATGGATTCGGTGGAGTTTGTGGTCCAATCAGTGCGGCGCGGGTTGCGTCGATGATCGCCTTCAGAAGATTGTAGTTTTCCGGCCCCATCGGGTGCGGAACGCGAAGGACGGCAACTCCGCCAATCAACGGAAACAAAAACTCACGGACGCTGGTTTCAGCCCGTCGGTTCTGCTTCTGATTCTCTTGACGATCGTCGATGTGATCGGCGATGTTCTGGTCCTCAAACTCGGCCTCATCTGAATCATCACCAGTATCGGGTGCAGAATCAAGTTTGGCGTACTCAAAAGTCTCCCGAAGGGCCTTCAAATAGGCAGGAATGTACTTTTCGTTGAACGCTCGCTCGGACGCGAGCCAATAACGAATCGTCGAATCATCGGGGAGTCCATGCGGCCACCGTTCGCGGATTTCCGCGTTCAGTTTTGGCGTCAATGCGGCCTTGCGGATCAGGGAGTCGCGCTCAGGACTAGAAGGTCGTGCATCAAGCAGAATCGAATTTGCCAAATCCGACACCCGCACCGCACGGGTATCGGTGCTGCCGGAATCCTCCAAAAACCCGTATTTTTTCATTGACGCCACGAGTTGCATGCCGCCGCCGCTTCGCGGCGAGTAACCCAGCACTTTTAGAGCCGCATCGATTGCGATCGGCTTTCGTGCCGGTCCGTAGTCCCTCAGTTTTTTCGTCTTTTCGAGGGCTTCTTTGATCGTAGTTGACGTGTACCCAGGACTTCGGAGTCCGCGTCCGACGGGGTTCGATTCGTCGCCGACCTCATTCGCTCCGTTCGTTTTTTCGGTATCCATGCCGACACGTTAGCGGATACCCACGCGACGGTCAAGTGATTTTATCTTTCTTTTTACCTCGGTTGTACTGGACATGCCGGAGATAAGAAGATACAGTTGGACATGAGAATCGAACGCCGCCCGACAAGGGCCGCCGAGCCGCACGACCGCACGACCTGACAGTGCCGCTCCAAGATGCAAGAAAGCCCCGGAGTGCAAGTCCGGGGTAATCAGGTCCAGTGAGCCGACTGATTCGGTCAACCACTCGTCGGGATGGTCAGAAATGATCGTCCCGGCTTTCAAGCCCCGAGCGTACTTTTAACACGATCGGGGCGAACATCGAGACGGTAAGCGTCTAGGTGCCCTAAGCATTCTACGCGCTGATCCGTCGCAAGGCGAAGGCTCGGCTGATTGTCGCGTTTAATGGCACCCCGCGGCGGTTGGCCGTGAAGGTGAACGGCGGGTGGCATGGCACCATGTCCGTCATCGCCCCCTCCCCCCCCCGTCCCCGTCACCGTTACCCCTTCCACCCCTGCGCGATCGGGTACCTGCGCCCGCTCCCGAACGCCACGCCCGTCACCTTCAATCCCACCGCGGCCTGCTGGCGCTTGAACTCGCTCCGGTCGATCAGCCGCACGATCCGCGTCACCACCGCGCCATCAAACCCGGTCTCACCCACGATCCGCCCCGCGCTCTGCCGCCCCTCCACGTACCGCTCGATGATCTCGTCCAAAACCGCATACGGCGGCAACGAATCCTGATCCGTCTGGTTCGGACGCAGTTCCGCCGACGGCGCCTTCGTCAGCGACGACTCCGGTATCACCCCCCCATCCCCCATCCCCCCATCCCCCATCCCCCCATCCCCCACCCCCCCATCCCCCATCCCCCCATCCCCCGTCCCCCCCATCCCTCTCGATCCCTCGATCCCTCGATCCCTC
>JBGSIF010000137.1:0-6735 GCA_041742635.1 Phycisphaerales bacterium | reverse complement strand
GCCGGGAATCGACGCGGGTGTGGAAACCTGGCCCCACGCCGCGGCTTGAACGTGCGGCATCCCGTGCGTGTCCGCCGCTCGCTCGTCCTCGCTCATGGACCTCATACTGGGGAGCGAGAAGAGTTTCATCGCATACGGGTCGTGCGCACGGAGTACGGCCTCAACGTCCGCGAGCATGTCCATCGCGCTGGCGTAGCGTTTGTCGTACTCGGTCATCGCGCGGCGGACAATCAGTCGGATTGCTTCGGGGCAGGTGCGCGAGATTTGCGACAACCCGCCGTGTGCGGGGAAGGAGTTCTCGATCATCGAGTACAGGACCGCGCCAACGGCGTAGAGGTCGAACTTCGCGCCGTCCACGTCTTGCACTTTGACGCCCTTGAGCGCCAGCCGGACCATCTCGGGATCACGGAAGTACTCGGTGCCGTGGGTGGTCAGCGTCATCGATGAGCGAAGCGGTGTGATAAGCCCGAAGTCGACAAGATGGGCCTGTCCGTTGGAGACGATGATGTTGTCGGGCTTGACGTCTTTGTGCCAGAGTCCACCGGCGTGGTAGTGCGCGAGGGTGCGGAGAAGGTCGGCGGTGTATTCGAGGGTTTCCTGGAGTTCTTTGCGTGCCAGACCACTGCCGCCGGACATCGCGTGGAGGCGCTGCGTGACGAGGTTGAGCGAGTCGCCGGGGACGTATCGCATGACATAAAAGAAGCGTTCTTCATTCATGTCGTGCTCGAGGATAAGGCCGAGGCGCTTGGCGGCGTCAAGCGCACGGTTCTCGCGCACGATCTGCGGGAGGCTGCTGCCGTCACCGAGGGTGAAACATTTGATCACGACCTGGTCAACGCCGGCTTGACCGGTGCGCACAAATGCGGCGAGTTTCTGCTCGCTGGGTTTGGCGACGTACAGTTTACCCCCCGACCCGCCGCCGGCGAGCGAGCCGACAATCGTGTACCCATCAAACTGTCCGAGCCGACGGGACGGGCGATCCGACCCCGGCGCGGCGGCAACCACTTCTGGGATGCGATGTTCGATCCCTTCCGTCAGTGCATGGAGACAGAGCAATCGTGCGACGTGCCCGATCCCGAGGCGGTAACAACTGCGCCCGGCGGTTTTGATTTCGCCCTGAATCGCGCGCCCGTAATGGGCCGACGCGGACCAGCGTCCGATCAGGACGTTGCCCACGACGAGGGGAACCAGCACAAGTGTGGTGAGGATGGTGCCGACGAGGCGGAGGGCGTCGCCGATCATCCCAAAGATAAACGTAAAAATATGCTTGACGAACCAGATGATCCCTTTGACGGTCGGTACAAGCAGGTAGACGATGGCGACGATGACCAGCGGGATCGCGATCAGCCCAGCGAAAATCATCAGCACGATGCCTGGTGCCGACACGGACGCGAGCATGATCGGGTTATCGAGCGTGTGCATGGGGATCCCCATTGTTCGTTCTATCGTCGTCGGGCGCGCCCGTTAGGAGTCGCTCGTGGTTCGTCACGCCTGGGTTTCGTACTCACGGCGGCGCGAGAAGCGAGGATCCGGGCGTCGTCCTCGCGGCGGAGTTCAACGTGCTTGTGGTACAGGTCGGCGACCGCCTCGTCGAAAGCGGTGTCTTCGGCCTTACTTGGATTTAGTTCCAGCCCGTTTCGCGCGGCTTCACCGAGTTCGTCTTCAGTAAAAGAATACGTCTTGACAACTTCGGTCAACCGAAGCCGCAGGACATCTCGGACCTTGGCGAGCCGGCGGCTGACGGTCGGTTCGCTCATGCCCATCGCATCGGCGACGTCCTTGCCGCTCGTGCCGTCGAGCACCCGCATTCGATAGATCGAAAAATCGGTGAAATCGACGTTTTTTTCCACCATCCGGATCGCGGCTTCGACCTTGGCGCGAAAAATCGCGTCTTCGTACTCGCGGTCGGCGGTCGGGCCAGAGTCGGCGATCATCCAACTCTCGTCGAGTTCCGCGCTGCGTTTGGACCCGCCGCGTTTTTGCGCGCCGCGGCGGTCCATCTCGTCGCCCAAAACATGCTTGGCGATTGCAAGGAGCCAGGTCGAAAATCGTGCGCCACGTCCCGGATCATATCGGTCGATTGAATCAGATAACGCCGCAAGGGTTTCCTGCGAGAGGTCGCGGACGGTTTCGGCACCGATGCGTCCCCGGCCCCATTTCGTGAGTTGCGCGCGCAAGACCGGGCCGAAGGTCTCCCAGAGTTCAAACCACGCGGATTCGTCGCGCGATCTCAATCGTTTCACGAACCCGGTTGTGAGCGTATTAAGCATTCCTGTTCCTTCGCGGGGGTGAGGAGCGGGCGGGGGCGCGGTTGGCGCGCCGGGGTGTGGTCCACCGCATGATTCCGCCCGCCGTACAGCCGGTTTCAGCGAAAACGGGGACAACCGACTCAAAACTGTATCACAGCGAACGAGAAACCCCAACCGGACAAACGGATACCTGAAAGGCCAGATCCTTGTAGTTGAGTGTCGAATGGGATGATAATGGACGGCGAAGGGGGATTGGGGGGCGTTTCACGCTGGTTTTATCGCCCCTTGGTTGACGAGTCGGTGCGAGGGAGGAACGTCGTGGAGAGAAAAATTGTGATGAAATGCGAGAAGGGTGAAAGCGAGGCGGGCGAGTTCCGAGAGACCTGTATCCAAACCGAACGCCGGACGGATGCGAAGGTCGGGGCGGAAACACCAATCAAGGCGAATGGCCGCCACAACAACTTGGAGGCATCACAATGGGTTTCACGAAAGGTCTTGTACGAGTCGGAGTCATCGGGGTGATCGTGGGCGGCGCGGTGCTGGTGCTGGCGAGCACGCCGCGGGGCCGGGCGGTGTTGCAGCAGGTTCGTGGGAACATCAATGCGAAAATTGACGCGAACATCACCGATCCGGTGGCGCTACGGGTGCAACTGCGCGACTTGGCAGAACAGTACCCGAAACGGATCGCGGACGTGCGGGGCGACTTGGCGGAACTGCGTGAACAAATCGCGCAGTTGAACCGAGAGAGCGAAGTGGCCGACCGAGTCGTCACCCTGGCCGACGATGACCTGGAGAAACTCCAGTCCGCACTAGCGAAGGGAGAGGACGCTTCGATCCAGCAAGTATCGATGGGCGAACCGCGTGCGATCCTGATCGTGTTCAAAGCCGAGAAGTTGGACATGGAGAGCGCGTACAACAAGGTGAGCGAGGTGACGAACACGCGGAACGCCTACGCGGCCCGCGGCGAGGACATCGAGCGCGACCTTGGGTACCTCGGGCAACAGGAAGAACGGCTGGTGTCGCTGCTGAGCAAACTGGAGACCGAGCGTCAGACGTTCCAGACACAGTTGTGGGAACTGGACCGTAAGGTGGACGCCGTGGCGCGGAATGACCGCATGATCGAGATCATGCAGAAGCGTCAGCGGTCGATCGATGAGCAAAGCCGCTACCGTGCGGCGAGCCTGGACCAGATCAACTCGCACCTTGCGGACATCAAGGCGAAGCAGGAATCCAAACTCGCGGGGCTGGTCGTGGACCAGACGCGAGAGAACTACGAGGATTCGGCCAAAGCGCAGATCGATCGAGAATCGGCGGCCAAGAGCCGAGCGGAGTCGGGGCTAAAGCAAGTTCGGACACACAAAGCCAAGGTGAAGCCGATCGAGATTCACCCGGACTCGTGCGAGAAGAAGGCCGAAGAGAAGCCGGCGACGGACGCGAGCGAGCCGCTGGTGATCCGAGATAAGTAACAGAAGCGTTCTGTCCCACTCTGAAGAGTGGGGACCACCAAAGAAGTTCCGCTGACCGGGTCGATCGGTACCTCAAACCGATCGGAACGAGTCGGCACCTTCGCACCGCCCCGCCCAGTGTGTTGCTGGACGGGGCGGTTTGTTTTTATATAAAGAGTTGACCGGCATTATTTATTAGTGTACACTAACTTTATGCGACACGTAGCATTGGTGTGCATGTCGGGGTTTCGGGTGCGGGAGCGCGAGATGATCGCGCTGGGGATGAGTCTGCCGGGGCTTGGGGCGAGGGCGGGAGCGATTGGGGCGTTGCCGGGGCTGGGGTTGCTGACGCTGGCGGGGATGACGCCGAGAGATTGGGAAGTGAGTTACCACGAGGCGCCACTGGTAGACGACTCACTCGTGGGCGAACTGGTGGCGCGGCGGCCGACGCTCGTGGCGATCTCCGCGCTCACCGCGTCGATCAACGAAGCGTACGACCTGGCGGCACGTCTGCGGGGTCAAGGAATCCGCACCGTCATCGGCGGACTGCACGCGACGACCTGTCCGGAAGAGGCGGTGGGGTACGCCGACGCAGTCGTGATCGGCGACGGCGAACCCGTGTGGCTGGATGTGCTGAGGGACGCGGAGCGTGGGTTGTTGAGGCGGTTTTACCGTGCCGCGGTGCCTATGGATTTGTCGGCGGGACCACTGCCCCGGTTTGAGTTGCTGGGCAAGAAAGAGCGGCCACGCTTCACGATGCAGACGGCGCGAGGATGCCCGCTGGCGTGCGAGTTCTGCGGCGCAAGCCGGCTACTCGGGCCGTTTCGTGAGAAGCCGATAGAGCGGATTCGAAGCGAACTCGAAGCGATCAAGGCGATAGCGGCGCGGCCGATGATCGAACTCGCCGACGATAACACGTTTGCCGGCAAGCGTGACGCGGGGGCGTTGCTCGGGGTGCTGGAGCACGCGGGGGTACGGTACTTCACGGAAGCCGACTGGCGGATCGGCGACCGGCCCGACGTACTCGAGCGGCTCGCGGCGTCGGGGTGCGTGCAGGTGCTGATGGGGATCGAATCGATGGTGCATTCGCCCAAAGGCATGGGCGCGAAAGCGGCACCGTTGCCGCGGATCATGGACGCGGTGGCGCGGATTCAGGACGCGGGCGTCGCCGTGATCGGATGTTTCATCGTCGGATGCGATGGGGAGACGTTCGAATCGATGCACGCGCTGGGGGAGTATCTGATCGATGCACCGTTCGCGGATGTGCAGTTGACGTTGCAGACGCCGTTTCCGGGGACGGGGCTGCACGAGAAGTTGAAGCGTGAGGGGCGATTGTTGCCGGATCGTGGGTGGGAGTCGTACACATTGTTCGACGTGACGTACACGCCGGATCGGATGACGGCGGCGGAGTTGCAGTCGGGGTTCCACAGCCTCGTGAAATACGTCTTCGCGGCGGAGCCGTCAAGGAAAAGAATGGAAACCCGCCAGCGTGTTTGGGCGAAGCGGTATGGTGGGAACAGCGTTGTGAGTTAGGCGATAGGCCGTGGGCACTCGGCGCTAGGTACCAACGGCAAGGGGACGCATGTGAAGTTGCTGGATCTACCAATGTACCTGATCGGACAACGCGGGGCGATCCTGCGGATCGCGGCGTCGCCGTGGGCGCTGGTCGTCGGCACGATGCTCGTGCTCAGCGCGAGCCTCGCGCGGAACTACGACGGGGCGTACCTGATCAAAGAATGGGACGTGCTCCTGCACGGCGTGGTCGTCTCGACGGCGAACTCGCTGGTGCTGTATTCGATGATGTTTATGGCTATTCGGATGCGTCTTGGAACAAACGCGAATACGACTGAACCCGAGAACTTCAGCATTCTGTCCGGTCTTCGGGATACGAATCCGAGCACGCTGCCGCGGACTTTCTTGTGTGGTTATTTGAGTTTCCTTGGGCTGTTCTGGATGAGCGCACCGATGGCGTGGCTCTACGGCATCGCCTACGAGCGCTGGTTCACGCCCGTCGAGGCGGTGCAGGCGAACCTCAACACGCTCACGGTCGTCTCGATCTGGCGCGTGGCGTTGATGACGCGGGTGCTGTCGGTGATCTTCGGGGCGAGGGCGCTGCCGACGTTCTTCATTGTTATGTTGTTCTCGGATGTCGCGGTGGTGATCGGGGCGATGGCGTCGCCCAAGCCGCTCGTGGATTTCATGGGCGGGATGCAGCACGCCCCGGAGGACGCGGCGGTGTCGAACGCGAACTTCCTGACGATGTTCTTCGGAATCCTGAGTCTGCCGGTGTGGCTGGTGGGCGGGATCTGGGCGATGGCGGTAATGAAGGGCCGATGGAATGTGGAGGCGCGGGGGTGGGGGCGGACGCCGCGGGGGTTGATCTCGGTAGCGACGATGGCGGTGGTGGCGTGGGTTGTGCTGATGACGAGCACACAGGCGGAGCAACGCAACCGCTGGGAGGCGGACGGCTTGCTGCGCGCCGGAAAGATCGAGGAGTCGCTGACGATGATGTCGGCGAAGGGACGCGAGGCGTTCCCGCCGATCTGGGACCCCGCGCCGAGGATCGGGTGGGGCGAGCGGACGCCGATGATCGAAGAAGTGGCGAAGGTGATCCTCCAGCGCGAGCCCGCGGCGTGGGTCGGGCGGATGTACGCGATCAAGTCCGGGCGATACTTGTTCACCCACCTGCACGGCGGGTGGCGTCGGCTTCCCGAAATGGTGGACTGGAACCCGCACAGCGAGTGGGTCGGCGGCATCGGCCTGCTCTGGCGTCTCCGGCTGCACGAGCGCTACGACGACACCTTGACCGAAGACGACCGTGCCGCGCTGATGCAGGGGATCGCCTCACTCGAAGCACGATTGAAGAACCCGGGGGCGACGGGACCGGAGTAAGCGACGACGCACGGGGTTCATGCTCCGCGTTCGGACGGCGCGGCCATCAGAGACGCGACCCGCCCCGCGAGCCTCGCGTTCGATTTCACCAGTTCGATGTTCGCCCGCAGCGTCGCGCCGCCGGAGAGTTCGTGCAGCCGCCCCAGCAC
>JBGSIF010000136.1:0-86053 GCA_041742635.1 Phycisphaerales bacterium | reverse complement strand
AAGATCCGCATCGGGCTGATCGGCTGCGGCGGACGCGGCACGGGAGCCGCGGCCCAGGCTCTCGCCGCCGATCCCGGCTGCGTGCTGGTCTCCATGGGTGATGTCTTCAAGGACCGCCTCGATTCCAGCCTCAAGAACATCACCGATCAGTTCCGCGAAGAACTCGGCGAGAAGGTCGCGGACCGCATCAACGTGCCACCAGAGCGTCAGTTCGTCGGGTTTGATTCATACCAGAAAGTCATCGATAGTGGTGTCGATGTGGTACTCATCACGGGGTACCCGGCCTTCCGTCCACGCCACATCCAAGCCGCCGTTGCTGCTGGGAAGCACATCTTCGCCGAGAAGCCCGTCGCGGTGGATGGCCCGGGCATCCGCAGCGTGCTGGAGTCTGCCGCGCTGGCCAAGCAGAAAAACCTCGCGCTCCTCGTGGGCTACTGCTGGCGCTACAACGCCTCGATGCGACAGGCCTTCGACCGTGTGCTTGGGACCAATGGGCAAAGCCCACTCCTGGGCGAGATCACCAGTGTCCACACCACCTACCTCACCGGCACCCTCGGCAAACGCCCACGCAAGCCCGAGTGGTCCGACCTCGAGTTCCAGATGCGCAACTGGTGGCACTTCACCTGGATCTCCGGCGACCACATCGTCGAGCAAGCCGTCCACTCCATCGATCGGCTCGCATGGGCGATGGGCGACCGGCTCCCCAAGCAAGTCATCTGCCTCGGCGGAAACGCCGCCCGCACAGGGCCGGAGTCCGGCAACTCCTTCGATCACTTCGCCGCGACCTACGAATACGCCGGCGGGCTTCGTGCCTACCACACCTGCCGCCAGCAAGACGGGTTGCCCAGCGACAACACCGACTACGTCTACGGCACCAAAGGCCACGCCGTCATCAACGGCTGGACCGCCCGCTTCCCGATGGTCGCTTTCGGTCCCGGCGGCACTAAAGCCGAGATGCTTTGGGACGGCAAGGGCGACCCCGGCGACGCTGGCAAAATGTACGACGACGAACACAAAGAACTCTTCGCGTCCATCCGTGCCGGCAAGCCGATCAACGACGCCGAGCGCGGCGCGAACTCGACTCTCATGGCCATCATGGCCCGTATGGCCGCATACACCGGGCAGACCGTGACCTGGGAACAAGCGCTGAACTCAAAGGAATCGCTCGTGCCTGACCCGCTCTCGTGGGACATGACGCTCCCAATGCCACAAGTTGCGGTGCCGGGCAAGACTAAGTTCATCTAACGCGAGTTTCCGGCACCCACTACTTCACACCCGTTTCCGCGCCACGATGTGGAACACATGCCAGTGCTTCGCCGTCCCCGCGGCGGTTGTGTCGTCCTTCTCTTCTTCCCGCAACTCTTCAAACTCAAACCCATCGAACAGCCGCTCGACTGTTTCACGCGAATGTCCCAGCGTATGCCCACAGCGGCCCCATGAGTCACGGTCACCGAAGAGTTGACCTGCGAACCGCCCACCCGCGCGGATTGATCTAACGACCCTCGCCCACAAGTCTTCAAACTGTCCCGCCGGGCAGAACGGGAGCGCGAAACTGGAGTTGAACAGGTCACACCCCGGCCACCACGAACCCGCGTAGTCAGCAACCTGCGTGTGCAGCCTCGCGCGGGCCTCGCTCGGCACACGCTCCCGCAGCAGCGCGATCCCCTGCGGCAGCATCTCAATCGCTAGCACCGTCCAGCCTCGCCGGAGCAGTTCCAACGTGTCTCGCCCCTCTCCCGCCGCGAGATCGACGGCGAACCCCTCCGCCCCTGTCTCGTACATCTCCGCCGCTTTCACCAATGTCTCCCTCGCCGGCTTCCCGAGCACAGACTTGAAGTACCCCGGCCAATCGCTCGTGGCGGCGAAGTCCATCGCCTTCATCGGCGGTGCTGGCGACGTGCCATCGTGCAGACTCACTTGAGTAGAAAACGCAGAAGCGCAAGAGGTGTGCGTGTTGGGTACTCGCAGGACGAGATCGGGATGCTCGGTTGGTGTTGACATACGCTCTCACAATGTACGACAGCACATCCGACTTCATCTCGGCCTTGGATCGCGCCGGCGAACTGCGGCGCATCTCCGCCCGCGTCTCTCCCGTCCTCGAAATCACCGAGATCACCGACCGCGTGAGCAAATCCGCCGCGCCGAACCTCCCCAACGAGCCGACACGCCGCACCGACGTCCGCCATCATCATCTCGGCGGACACGCCCTCCTCTTCGAAAACGTCGAAGGTTCCGACATCCCTGTGCTTATCAATCAGTTCGGCTCCTATCACCGAATGGAAATGGCGCTCGGGTGCGATCCGTCGGGCCACACCCCCGGCGGCCTCGAAGCACTCGCCGCCAAAATCGGCCATCTCGTCAAGCCCGAGCCCCCCCCCACCTTCCTCGCCAAACTCCAGAAACTCCCCGAACTCCTCGAACTCGCCAAGATCCCGCCTAAGAAAGTCCGTTCAGGCCCTTGCCAAGACGTCGTCCTCACCGACGACCAGATCGACCTCACACGCCTCCCACTCCTGCGCTGTTGGCCGCACGACGGCGACTTCGCCTCCCTCGGCTACCCCGCGAACGTCAACGACGCCGTCCCCGGCCTCGGCTCCGGCCCCGACTGGGAACGTACCTCACGTGGACGCTATATCACCCTCGGCACCATCCACACCATCCATGCCGACGACCTCGGCAATCCCACGCCCCCCAGCCGAAACATCGGCATGTACCGCGTCCAACTCCTCGGCAAAAAGACCCTCGCCATGCACTGGCACATGCACCACGACGGCGCTCGCCACTGGCGATCATGGAAATCCAAAGGCCAGCCCATGCCTGTCGCCGTCGCGCTCGGCGGCGAGAGCGTCCTCCCTTACGCCGCCACCGCTCCGATGCCCCCAGGCATCAGCGAACTCCTCCTCGCCGGCTTCCTCAACCGCGGCGGCATCCCCCTCGTCCCGTGCAAAACCGTCCCCATCGACGTACCCGCCAACTCCGAGATCGTCATCGAAGGCTACGTCAGCAACGACGCCGGGCTGATCGGCTTCGATCCTCGATCCGCCCACCACAGTGGACCGGGCGTCCCGCCCGACTCAGTGAAGCCCGGCCTTGGCGCTGTCTTCGAAGGCCCATTCGGCGACCACACCGGCTTCTATTCCCTCCCCGACCGCTACCCCCTCTTCACCGTCACCGCCATCACCCATCGGCGCAACCCCATCTACCCCTCCACCATCGTCGGCCTTCCCCCACAAGAAGACTACTTCATGGGCAAGGCCACCGAGCGGCTCTTCCTCCCGCTCCTCCGCACGCTCATCCCCGACATTATCGACTACGACCTACCCATGTTCGGCGTCTTTCATTCATGCGTCTTCGTCAAAATCAAAAAGGAATACCCCCTCCAGGCACGCCGCGTGATGCACTCGATCTGGGGCGCTGGGCAAATGGCTTGGACGAAGATGATCGTTGTCGTCGATCACGACGTGGATGTTCACGATCAGGACGCCGTGCTCTTCCACCTCGCCGCGAACGTGGACCCCGCACGGGATATCGAGATCACGCAAGGCCCGCTCGACATCCTCGACCACGCCGCTGCACGACTAGGCTCAGGCGGCAAGATCGGCTTCGACGCCACACGCAAAATCCCTGGCGAAGAAGTCGGCGGCAACCCCGTCCGCTCCTGGCCCCCCATCCTAACAATGAACCAAGCAATCAAAGACCGCGTCACCCAGCGTTGGGGTGAACTCGGTATATAACTCAGCGTTCGGCCCGATCTCTCATACGGATTCGACACGATTCGTTCGATACTCGTGGCTCAACCGCCCCGCCCACCTCTTCCTTTTCTACTCTCCTCTACACGTACAGATTACACCGACTCCTCAACAACCGAATAATCCGCGGCGTACTCCGCATGTCTCCTTTTTCAGATTCTCCGCTCATTTTTTACCCGATGGCACGATCGGCGTATCCTCCCGCCATGGTCCACCCATGGCACGACGTCACCCCCGGCGTTGAAGGTGAGGAACTCCCCCGCACCTTCAAAGCCGTCATCGAGATCCCCAAAGGGTCCAGCAATAAGTACGAACTCGACAAGGGTTCCGGCCTCCTCCGGCTCGATCGGGTGCTTTCTTCCGCCGTCCACTACCCCGCCAACTACGGGTTCATCCCTCAGACCCTTGGTGAGGACGACGATCCCCTCGATGTCTTGGTCTACTGCACCGAAGAAATCCCTCCCATGTGCATCTGCGATGCACGGGCCGTGGGTCTGATGACCATGATCGACCACGGGCAGCCAGACCACAAAGTGATCGCCGTCCTGTGCAAGGATCCGATCTACTCAGAGTTTTTTAAAGCCAGCGATTTCCCGAAGCACATCTTCAAGATGCTCCGCCAGTTCTTTGTTGAATATAAGAACCTTGAGAACAAAGACGTTGCGGTAGACGAGATCCTCCCCGCCGAGGCATCCGACGCGATCATCGAAGACGGGCTGGCCCGATACTGGAAATCACGCCGAACCGGGGCGATCAAAGGCCTCGTTGTCTGATCGCTCCCCGCCGTGCAGGTTTCTCACCTTGCACACGCACCTCCGCCTCAACTAATCGGACGCAACGCGCCAAGTCATAGCCCGTTCCCCATAATAAAAGGGCGACGCCGCAATCGCGGCGTCGCCCTCACAAAGTGTGTTCACAGTGATGTGAACGGATGTATCTGAACGATCAGCAGCCGCCGAAGAACGATGCGATGAAGTCGAAGAAGTCCTGGCTGGTCACATCAAGTGTGTTGTTCACGTCGGCACACGGTGCCGCGGCGAAGAACTCCGTCAGGAAGTCGAAGAAATCCTGCGAGGAGATGGTGCCGTCGTTGTTGAAATCTCCCACGCACTGGTTGGGGTCGAACTCGACGATGATGTTCCCGAAGCCCTGCACGCCCGTCGCGTTGCCAGCGACACGCACGAGCACCGTCTGCCCACACCGAATGCGGAAATCGTTGATCGCGCTTTGCTGCGTACAGGGGAAGACATTCGAGTTGTCGTTGCAGGCCAGTTCAGGCCCGGCGCACGACGCGTGCAACGAGAGCACGGTGTTGAACAGCGACCCGCAGGTGTTCACATCGATCGTCGCATTGCGGGTCGTGGTGTAGGTATACCACAGGTCACGGAACGAACCCGCGCGGCACGAGGCCGTGCCGTCGGTCGTTGACTCGGACGTATCGAAATCCGTGGCCACCGACGTAATGACCTGCGGGTTCGCGCAATCGTCGTTCGCCGGGCGAGCCGGGGGCTGGGAGAACGTGATCGTCCCCGCACCGTTGGAGAACGTCGTCGCCGCAACGGCGAGCCGGACATACAGCACCTGCCCAGTGGTGACGTTGTACCGGTCGATCTGCGACTGTGTGCCGCAGAAATCGTTGTTGCAGGTCAGTTCCGTCCCACCGCAGCCGTCGTACACGCTGATCACGGTGTTCGACGGGTTGGTCCCGCAGATGCTGATCCGCAGTTCGCCGTCGTACGTCGAGGTATAGCGGTACCACACATCGCCGATCGAACTCGTCGCGCACGACGCACCGCCCGTGTCCGCATACGCACCGCACATCTCAAAGGGCACGGCGTTCGACCCAACCACATCAACCGCCGTTGCGCATGTGTCGTTCGCGGTGGTCGCAAGCATCGCCAGATCGATCGGGACCGTCGTCAGCATCCCGCAGGCGTTCGTCACGACGCAGGTGTACGCACCAATGTCGTCGATGTCAGCAGTATTGATCGAGAGCCGATTCGTCGTCGCGCCGCTCAGCGTCGAGCCTGTGCCGGACGCTCCGTTCGCCACATTCACCCCGTTGCGCTGCCATTGAAACGTGAATGGCGCTGTCCCGACAACCGCGGCGTTCAGAATCGCCGACGTCCGGCAACGTGAGAGTTCCGTCGTGCTCGTCGTCGGCACTTCGGTCGGCTGGATGCACCCAACTCCGCCGCTGCGAAGAATCAGCCACCCGGTGCCGCCGATCCCGTTGCTGCCCACGATCGCGGTCCCGTCCGACGAACACCCGATCCCGTTCACGAGTGCCGTGCCGCTCGCTAGGCCAGTGATTCCCTGCGACACCATGTAGTCCGTCAGGTCAACAGTCCCTGTCGCCGGCGTCCACATAATCGCGCGCCGGAACGTGTTGATGCTCTGCCGCCATGTCACTGTTCCGATGATCACATTCCCATCCGCCGAGATCCCGGTCGTTTCGACCGTGCTGTACGTTGCCGCGGCGGGCACCGCCGCGCCCTTGGGTATCAGCCCAAGACCCACCGCCACGTACTGCGACCCGTCCCACTCCCACCGAACGATCTGCCCGCTCAGCGCCGGCGATCGACCCGCGACATACGACCCATCGGCGTCGCACGCCTCGACCGTGCCCGCTTCGGTCATCGGATCGCCCGTGGTCGGCAAAATCGTCTGTACATACAACCCCGTCATGGTGTCCTTCCGCCACACGCTCGGTCGGTCGGCAGCCGTGTTCGGGTTGCGGTCCCACCCACCAACAACCAACCCATCGTCCGACACGCAGTTTGCCCGCGATCCGTCGTTCCCGATTTGAGGCAAGTCGATGTTCGTCCCAGAGCCAAAGTCCGCGAGGAACCCACGAAAGTTCGTCAACCCACCGCCGAAGTAGCCCAGCCCCACCGCAAAATTCCCATCCGCTGAACAATCGAACGGCGTCTGCGCCGTCGTCCCCGAGATCCCACCGTTCATAAAGTGACCCATGTTCACCATTCCCGTCGCTTCCGTCCAGCGCCCCGCAAACGAAATATTCGCCGCGAAATTGGGGTTTGATGTCCCGTTCATCATTTCGGTGATGACAACCGAACCATCAGATGAGCAGTGCGCACGTCCACTGCTCACGCTGCTGGGGAGAATCGTGTAGGTCGCGGTATTCCCAGTCCGAACCCAGCGATACGTCCCGCCACTCCCGCCCCCGACAACCACGTTGCCTCCGTTGCTCGCGTCGTATGGAGTACCGAAGAGGGTGACATACTCCGGTTGACCCAGAGCGGGGGCGCACGCCGCGCCGATTGCACACAGAATGGCCGTGATGCGTCGTGTCATGTCCGATTCTCCTTGTTGCCTGCGGATCGCAAACTAGACAAACTACCCAAACCCACACAGACAGCGTGCCGAATGCACGGCCATGCGTATTGGTATGGTAGAATAACTCCTCTCGATTTGTTTGCAAGTATTTCTCTGGAGAAAATATGAAAAATCAAACGAAAGTCGAATTGTGGTGTATTGTTGGGGATAATGTCGGTGATTCTTCGCCTCGATCCCCGTTTCTGGAGCGAGTATGGTCCTCGATACACCTAAAGAACTTGCAAACGACGTCCGAGACGCACTCCAGCGATTCAGAGGAGCGTTGATCGAACTCTATTCACAAGCCGGCGCAGATCCCGGCGTCCCGCAGGACGTGTCACGTCGATTCGGTATCCATAAAAACCTCGCTTGGAAACTTTCTCGTGTCATGGGCGCCAATGACCCCTTTGCGTCGATCCAGCACCTCCCAGGCGACGCGGGGATCGACATCGCTCTCGAAGCGTTCAACAAAAGCGGCGTCGTATCGACGACGGTCAACGCCGTGCAATCGGCGCTCTCCCACTTGGACGACACCATCGCCCTCCACGCCGGTGATCGCGCCCATTTGGAACTGATTCTTGATAGCATGGGGCTGCTCGGCTCGCCGACACAACTCGTCAACAGCCGCGAACTCGCATTTCAGGGGAACAGCGGTATCTGGGGTGTTCAAGCCCGAGCAAGGCTCACGACCGGGGTGGTTGTTCCTTCCAAAACCGACTCCGACAAACTTGATATCGCACTCGTCGGCGGATTCCTCGGTTTCCGCCGGCTCCGTCCCGATGTGCGTTGGTCCCTCTTTCGATTCAAAGGTTCCAACGACGATGGTTCGTCGCGCCCGGTTGGCTTCGAGCCAATCGACTCGAGCGACCCCGGCGACGTTCCCCGGCTGATGCGCCGGTTTTGCTCCGCTTCCATGCCGCGTATCGAAACGGTCCACTCCGATGGCGAATCCGAATACATCCTTCCCGGCGGGCCGGTCGGGAACCTGGGTTCGTTCGACTGCTACTTCGGTGAGATCGTCCGGTCGGCCACCATGTATCAGACCGAAAAAGACCGATTCGGTGAGTTCGCTACCGGTATTCGCTTGCCGATCGAAACACTTGTCTTTGATTTGATCGTCCACAAGGACGTACCGATGCCGAGCGCGCCGAAACTGCTCGTACTCGGCGATGCAAACACCTCCCCTGATCTGCCCGGTCGGGTCAAATACAGCCTAGAACTCCCGATCACTGATCCCATCGTCGATCTGGCTGGCTCCCCGCCGGTCGTCACGACTCCGCTTGTTCCCCGCTACTCGGATGTCATGAGTGCCGTGTACAACCGGCTGGGTCGAGCACCCAGCGAGTTCCGCGGCTACCGAATGCTGATGAAGTACCCGCCGATGTCCTCGCAGGTCGTGCTGCGCTGGGAACTGCCGGAGCGCCCACGCGATGGCAAGTCCATCTGATTAGAATCGACACCCAAGAAAAAACGGCCCCGCACAGAGCGGGGCCGTTGTCGAATTCAGATACCTCACCAAACTTCCGAGCCGATGACTATCTTCAGCAACCACTGAAGAAACACGCGAGGAAGTCGAAGAAGTCCTGGCTGGTGGTGCTGCCGTCTTCATTGAAATCGCCCGCGTCGCTGAAGAACGCGGCGATGAAGTCGAAGAAGTCTTGGCTCGACAGCGTGCCGTCGGAGTTCCAATCGCACGGGCAAGGGACACCGACGACAAGCGTGGCGTCCTCGCTGGCGACCGTTCCGCATGGGTTCGTGACATCGCAGCGATAGGTACCATCGTCCGCGGAGGAAACATTGAGCAGGAGCAGTGCGCTGCCGTTGCCGCCGGGAACGTTGATGTTGTTCTTCTTCCACTGGTAAGCGATGGGCGCACCGCCATTCGCCGCGACGCTGAAGAGGATCGAGTCGCCGGGCATCGCGGTTTGCGAAGCGGGCTGCGTGGTGATCCCAACAGGCTGATTGACCGTGAGGGCGGCGGCGGTACTGGTCTCGACACCCCCGCAACTCGAAGTCACCACACAATCGTAGTTGCCGTTGCTACCCGCGAGGACCGGGTTGATGGTAACGGACGGCAAGGTCGCCCCGGTGATATTGACGGCGTTGCGTCGCCACTGGTAGGAAAGAGTGCCGCCACTCGTCGCCGCGACAGTAAAGGTTGCAGACTCGCCAATGCAGCGGGTGAGCGGCGCGGGCTGCTGACTGAAGGCCACTGGACATGTGGCACCGAAGACCACGACTTGGATCGTGTCGGTAGCGGTCATACCCATATTGTCGGTGACTCGCAAGGTGACGTTGACGGTGCCGTTGGAGGAATAGTTGCGGGTCGGGGTCGCGTTGTTGGCGACCTCGAAGGTACCGTCCCCGTCGAGATCCCATGAATACGCCGTGATGGTGGAACCGGTGTCATTCGCAAACGAGTTGACGTTGCCCATGAACCAGCAGGTGGTGCCCGCAAGGACGCGCTTATGGATGCCCGCGCTGGCCGTCGGGGGTGCTTTGGCCGTGCCGACACGGATCGTCAAGTCGTACAACTGAACGGTCTGATTCGCGTTGGGCCCGACATCAAAGACGCGAACGGTGTACGTACCGGCGGCAAGCCCAGTGGCAGTGAGTACTTCGTTCACGCCCGCGGCACTCACCGCCGAGGTCTGGAGGACGGTCGTTCCGGCGGCGTCGCGGAGTTCGATATTCAGGTTGCCCGCCTGATCAGCGACGATGGACGAGAGCGTCCCGTTGCACCCGCCGGTCTGCTGGCCGTTCTGATAGGTGCCGCCCGTCGGATCGACCGTGACAACGACGTTCTGCGCCGAATCGATGGTGAAGCGGAACCAGTCTTCATCGGTGTTGCTGAACCCGCCCGTGCCGTTCGTCGAGAGGTTCTTCTCGATGATGGACTTGAGAATCGGGGTGGTGAGGTTGCCGAAGTTCCGGGCGTTCGCGGTGGAGTTGTTCCCGGCGAAGCGGTCGCCGTAGTTACGCTGCGCGCCGCGGATGTCGTCGGTTTCGAGCATCTCGAACGCGGTCGAGAGCGAAGGCTCCATCAACTTGGTGTCGTTGCACGGGACGGAATGAATGTACCCGGTGCCGTGCCCGTGCTCGTGCGCGACGGTGTTACGGAACGCGCGATAGTTATTGGCGGCCCCGGCGAACGAACCGCCGATGAACTCATCGGCATCGAGCACCATGTCCCCGCCGCTGGAGGGAAAGTTGTTGTAGGCGAGGATCCCGAAGGTTCCGTCTTGCGGGCGCGCGCCGATACGGATGTTGCCGCGGAGCGCGGAGTTCGTGGTCGATGTGGTGAACGCGACGTCGTCGTCGTCGACCTCGGTGTAGCGCAGACCCGAGTTGATCTCCCAGTTTCCAAGTGCTTGCCGGATGAACTCACGCCCACGGTCTTTATTCGATGCTCCATAGAGCGACCCGACGCGCGCGTCAAGGACGTTGTTGCCGCCGTCCCAGGAAACGCCGTCGGCAGGGAAACTCACGGTGAGGTTCACGGGTTGGGCGCGTCCTGATACGGCCGCAACGTTCCCGTTGCCCGTCCAAACCGTGGTGGCGGTGAAGAACCGGGGGCCGCCCGGCTCGTTGAACAGCCCCGGGGGGAGCATGTCGAGATTCTGAAGCGCGTGCTGCCATTGCTCCGCCGACATTTGACGTGAATAGCACCGGTTGCTGACAACCAGTTTCTCGATCAGTTCTTCGCGCTTTGCGGCAGGGTTGTCGGCGTTCTGGCAATACTTGCGTAGCGCGTTCTCAAGCGCCGCGGGCAACGCATCGGACGGGGTCCGGCTGGGTTGGCGGGATTCGTGCAAGTGCGAGAGGTCGGCGCGATGCAAGGCAATCGCAACCCCAACCGAGGCGGAACCAACACTGGCCCCGCTGAACACCATGAATGCCCCCGCCGCAAGTAGAAGGTGCGACTTCTGCGCCATGAACAGTACCTCAGTGAGAAGAAGGAGACGGAAAAATCATCGGACCCAGCAACGGAACACAGCCGCCGGAAGTCTGAAAAACGCTGAAATGGGCTACCGAATGGGGATACATTCATGCATCACGTCAGACGGCTGGGTCCGAGAATCTCGAAGTTCGGACCCGCGGCAAACACGCGAACCGATACGAATGCAAACCCAACTCTAATATACAGGGTAACGAAGTGTTGACAAGTCTGATTCAGGGCGAAAACAGACACACTCGGCCATAACAACTATGCCCGAGATCGGGGAAACGATTGCAAATCGGTCGGATTGCAACCACGACGCGCTACTTGCACGAGATTCGACTTCGGTTAATTCGCAACCAGGGTGATTTCGGATCCGCTCGTCTTATGTCTTTTTGTCTGAACCGATAGGATTTTTTTGCAACTGCACGGAGTTATCGATGCCAACAGTCCGGTACGTTATCGCTTGGTATGTAGTGATGAGCGTGATTACGCTGGGAACCTACGGGTTTGACAAATGGCGCGCGGGAAGGGGATCAAAGCGTCCGGTGAGACGGGTATCGGAACGAACCCTGCACGGGCTGGAACTGTGCGGCGGGTGGCCCGGGGCATTGGTCGGACAACAGTTGTTCAAGCACAAGCGCGCGAAAGCACCATACATGCGGGTGTTCTGGGCGATCGTGGGGTGCCATGTGGCGGGGTGGGTCTGGTGGCTGGTCAGCGGATGGTGAAAGAAAAAAAGACGACCGATACGGCCGTCCTTTGGGGGGCGTTCATGGATGATGAGGGATTAGCACCCAACCGGGGGATTGAAGAGACAGGTAATGAAGTCGAAGAAGTCCTGGCTGTTCGTGAAGCCGTCGGAGTTGAAGTCGGCGGTGCCTGTGAAGAAGGGAGTGAGGAAGTCGAAGAAGTCCTGGCTGTTGAGGGAACCGTCGTTGTTCCAATCGCAGGGGCAGGGGATGCCAACAAAGAGGACGGCAGGGTTACTGGTCACGCCGCCGCAGTCGTTGGCGACTTCGCAGGTGTAGGTTCCGTTGTTGGCTTCGGTAACGTTCCGGAGAGTGAGTGTGCGAGAAGTCGCGCCTTCGATAGGGAAATCGTTGCGGAGCCACTGGAAGGTGATGGGGTTCTGGCCGGAAGCCGTGACGGAGAAGGTCACATCGCTTCCGGGGAGCACGCTCTGGGAAACGGGTTGAGTCG
This sequence comes from Phycisphaerales bacterium, assembly GCA_041742635.1. Taxonomy (GTDB): domain Bacteria; phylum Planctomycetota; class Phycisphaerae; order Phycisphaerales; family UBA1924; genus JTS-AC122. Next base: position 73,822 of record JBGSIF010000136.1, on the reverse strand, counting down.
TGATCATGACGCTGTTGACGACGAGGTTGGCGACGGCACTGGTGACGCTCTGGCCACAGGAGTTGGTCACGACAACGGAGTAACTACCTGTGTCGCCGGAGATGGCGGCGGGGATGCTGAAAGTGGCGCTTGTGGCACCTGGGATATCAATACCGTTGCGACGCCACTGGAACGAAATGGTGCCTGCACCCCAGGTTTCGACAAGGAACTCAGCGGGCTCACCGGCACAGATGGCGACCGGCTCGGGCTGCGCGGTGATCAGCAGAGGGCAGACGACATCGACGGTGATGGAGTCGGTGTCGGTAAGGCCGAGGTTGTCGGTGACGCGAAGGGTGACGGTGCGGAGGCCGACGGTGTTGTAGGTGATGGAGGGCTGAGCGGTGTTGGGGACTTCGAAGACGCCGTCGCCGTCGAGATCCCAGGCGTATGCGACGATCGCGGTGCCCGGCTCGTTGGTGACAGAGACCAAGTTGCCGATGAAGAAACACTCGGACTGAGCAAAGACACGTTTGTTCAGCCCTGCGTTTGCGGTTGGGGGTGCGGGGGCATTACCGACGCGGATGGAGAGGTCGTAGAGTTGAAGGGTCTGGTTGGTATTGGGGCCGACGTCGATGACACGGACGGAGTAGGAACCCGGCGCGAGAGCGGAGGCGTTGATGGTTTCGGCGAATCCGACGGGAGCGGAGGAGGCGGAAAGAAGGACCGTGGTGCCGCCCGGTGTGCGGAGTTCGAGGTTGAGGTTGCCCGCGCGAGTGGAGTCGATGGTTGCGATGGCGCCGTTGCACCCGCCGGCCTGCGGGCCGTTGAGGTAGGACCCGCCGGTGGGAGTAGCGGTGATAACGACGTCCTGGACCGAATCGATGGTGAAGCGGAACCAATCGAGATTGGTGCTGCTGGGGCCGGTGGAACCGTTGGTGGAGAGCCGGCGTTCGAGCACGGACTTGCGGATCGGGGTGGTGAGGTTGCCGAAGTCGACGGCGGTGGCGGCGGATGTGTTACCTGCGAAGCGGTCGCCGTAGTTGCGCTGCGCACCGCGGATCTCGTCGATCTGGAGCATGTCGTAGTTGCCGCCGGCGAAGGGCTCCATGAGTTTGGTACCGTTGCAAGGGACGGAGTGGAGGTAACCAAGCCCGTGGCCGTGCTCGTGTGCGATGGTGTTTCGGAACTCGCGGAAGGTGAAGGATGGGGAGAGGAAGAAGCCGCTGATACCAAACTCGTCGGCGTCGATGACCATGTCGCCGCCGTCGGCGGGGAAGTTGTTGTAGGCGAGGACGCCGGAAGCGCCGTCTTGCCGTCGAGCACCGATGCGGACGTCGCCGCGAGCGGGACTGGGCATGTTATTGGTGGAAAAATCAGCGTGGTCGTCGGCGACTTCGTTATAACGCATCCCGGAGTTGTATTTCCAGGAAGCGAGCGATTGGCGGATGAGTTCACGGCCACGGTCTTTTGCGAGCGGACCGAAGACCAAGCCAAGGCGGTCGTCAAGGACGTTGGGGCCGCCGTCCCAGTCGATACCGTCGCGAGGGAAACTGTAACGGAGGGTGGCGGGCTGAGCGCGAGCGGCGGCCATCATAACGGTGCCGTTGCCGACCCAGACCATGTCGGAGTGGAAGAAACGCGGACCACCGGGCTGGTTGACGAGGCTCGGGGGGAGGAAGTCGAGGTTGCGCAGCGCGTGCTGCCACTGCTCGGCCGACATGGTCCGCGAATAGCAGCGGTTGGCGTTGACGAGATTGAGGATGATCTGCTGGCGAGCGAGGGCCGGATCGGGTGCGTTGGCGCAGAACGTATCGAGAGCCTTGCTGAGTTCGGGGGGGAGGCCGTCGTCGGTAATAGGCTGCTGCGGTGCCGGGGAAGAGGCGACCGCGTGACGGAGCGATCCTGAGGTGAGGGACGCCATCGAGGCGGTATCGGCAGCGCAAGCCAATCCGGTGGCGAGGCCGACTGATCCGAGGAAGAACCCAAGTTGAACGATCCGTGTCATGAGAAGATCCTCTACTCGTATTGTGAACACATCCGACATAAGGCTCCCGTGCGGAGCCAACAACGGTACCCACGGGAGTGCAGTGAGCAACTCGGATCACATGCTGAAATGGAGGTTATCTGAGCGACCGAAGGAAAGAGATAGGATTTTAGTAGGGAAGCCGTCACCTGCACAGATTGAATATACAGGATCCATACTATCTGACAAGTCCATTCCGACCATGGGGGCTGAAATCGTGCGAAGTAAACGGCGAAATGCAGAGTGACAGGAACGTTGGGGAATTAGACAACACCCGAAAACAACCGCCGACCGGCGAAGGCTGGCCTGCGCGGGCTTGGGTGCCGTCTATTCGTACTGCGAGAGGAGCAAGATCCACGCCGATTTGGTTGAAACGAGAATGTGTGTTTGGCACGGGTCAGTGACGGATAATCTTGGCCTCGAGCGGAGCGGCGATATCACTACGGAAGATCCTGCCTTCGTAACGGATCATGTGAGCGGCGGCGTAGGCACGCTCGCGTGCGTCGGCAAGTGAATCGCCGACGGCGACGACGTTAAGGACGCGCCCGCCGGCGGTTTCGATATCGTCGGTTTCGGGGTTTCGGCGGGTGCCCGCGTGAAAGAGCGTGACACCCTCGCACTCGGCGGCGTCGTCCAAACCGGTGATGACCTTACCCTTTTCGGGTTTGTCCGGGTAGCCCTTGCTTGCGAGCACGACACAGCAAGAGGCTGCGGGGGACCAGTCGATCGAAACTTCGTGGAGTTTTTTGGTCCCGCAGGCGAGGAGGACTTCGACGAGGTCGGCATCGAGGCGGGTCATCAAGGCCTGGCATTCGGGGTCGCCGAAGCGGACGTTGAACTCAAGGACTTTGGGACCGGCGGGGGTGAGCATGATGCCGGCGTAGAGGACGCCGCGGAACTCGATGCCTTCGCGGCGGAGGGTGTCGATGATGGGGACAAGGACTTGGCGCTGAATGATGGTGAGAGTGGGGTCGTCGGTGATACCGCCGGGGCAGAAGACACCCATGCCGCCGGTGTTTGGGCCTTCGTCGCCGTCGCGGAGACGTTTGTGATCCTGGCAGGGTTCGAGGACGAAGATGTTGCGGCCGTCGACGAGGGCCAGGACGGAGGTTTCCTGGCCCTTGAGGCGTTCTTCGACGACGACGGTGTTGCCGGCGTCGCCGAACTCTTTTTTGACCATGATGCGGTCGATGGCGGCGACGGCCTCCTCGGTAGTATTGGGGACGATCACTCCCTTGCCCTTGGCGAGGCCGGAGGCCTTGACGACGTAAGGGGAGGTACGAGATTCGAGGAAACGTTTGGCGTCGTCGGGGCTGGTGAAGGAGCGGCCGTCGGCGGTGGGGATGGCGGCGGCGTGCATCATTTGTTTCGCCCAGGCCTTGTCGGCTTCGAGGCGGGCGGCTTCTTTGCCGGGGCCGAAGACGACGCGGACGGGCGGGGGTGTGGGTTTGCGCTGACCGGGTGCGGCGGGAGCGGCGGGGCCGGGTTCTGTGGCTTGGGCCATGGCGTCGGCGAGGCCGAGGGCAAGAGGCTCTTCGGGGCCGATGACGACGAGGCCGACGTTGTTTTTCTCGCAAAACCGCTGGAGGCGGAAGGGGCGTGCGGGATCGAAGGGGCAATCTGTAGGCTTGGCGAGTGCGGCGATGCCGGGGTTGTCGGTGTGTGTGGCGAAGAGAGAGCCGAGGCGCTTGGACTGTTTGAGTTTCCAAGCGAGGGAGTGTTCGCGGCCGCCGCCGCCGATGAGGAGAACGTTGGTCGTGTGGGGGTGGGGTGGCATTGGGGGATGGTAGGTGGACTGTCAGCAGTTCCAGATTGGCGGAGTCTTCGACAAGCTCGATTTGGCGATCTGTAATCCAGGGATCGTTGAGTCGATCAGATGCTGGATCGCGGCGACGGCACCGTCGAATAGCCTCGGCGAAGCGACAACACTTTGGATCAACTTTGAGAGGTCGACTGGCTTAGCGACACCGGTACCCCGAGCCTGATGGTCCATGATGACCGCCCTGACCTCGCATTCAGCCCGGAATTCAGGCCGCTTCCAAAACGCAAGATTGAGGATATCTCCGGCGTTCACCTCTGCAATAGTTGGTTCGGTGTACTTCACCCGACCGACCACGGTTCGATCACTTGTCACGCATTCTTGAAGGCAGCCGGCAGTCGTAGAAACCACAACGCCTTCTGGTGCATACTTCTCCCAAAGCACTTGTGATTCGTGCTTCGCTTCATGCCATGAAAAACAAACAATATTTTGCGAAAGGGACTGATTCGAGACGCCAGATTCGCTGCTGCGCTGGAGTGTTCCGCGTGACCAGATGCCCTCAGTGCTGCATCCCAAACGGAAACAGTCCCCGAGGGTACCGTTCCCTCAAACGTGTCGTCAAATGTACAGATGCGAGACAAGTATAATCGTCGGCTGTGCAACAAATCGAGAAGTTTGGGGAGGCTCATGTATCGCCACAGCACCGTATTTTCTGGCGGTGTTTCAATAGATGGTTGCCAGTTGAAGCATGGAACGTCGTCATCGGTGTGTGTAGACACTCTGAATCTCTTTGATTGAACATACGCTAGGTCAATCACGCCGCGTTGTAGATCATCGGTCGGTACCGTGGCTTGGGGATTGGCTTCTTGTACTTCTTTGCCGTGGCGAGCCAGGCGTCCATTGCGATAAGCACTTCACGCATTGCTTCTTCCGGGGTGTCCCCGTGAGCCGAGCAGTACTTGAGGTCGGGGACGTCGGCGATGAACGCCTGGTCCTCGTCGCTGTAGAACACATTGATGTGGTAGCGTGGGGGCTTTTTCATGGCTTAGTCCTCGATCCCAAGATTATACTCTTCGACGGCTTTGAGTAGTTGCCGGATCTGATACGGCTTGGCCTGGCCCGCTTTGTCCGGCTGGAGATTGAGTTGTGCCTCACGGTGCATTGCGTGGATGAACACACGGTGGCTCCCGGCCGTTCGATCGTGCTTGAATCCAAGCGCAAGCACGAGGCGTACCAAGTCGTCGAAACGGACGTTGGTCTGGGTAGAAGCGAGCCGTTGAAGGAGTTTCTTGGGCCTCACGCGTGCCTCACGCTCGCATGACGATACCGCCCCCGACGTTCCCTGGATGGCCGAGAACTGCGATGCCGGGGTTGTCGGTGTGTGTGGCGAAGAGAGAGCCGAGGCGCTCGGACTGTTTGAGTTTCCAAGCGAGGGAGTGTTCGCGGCCGCCGCCGCCGATGAGGAGAACGTTGGTAAGAGGGGGCATTGGGGGATGGTAGGTGATGCAGCGGCAGGGGATGTGAGAGCCGAACGGCGCGGTGTGATAGCGAAGGGAAAAGGATGAAGTGCGTAGGTAGGCTGAATAGAGCGTGCGACGCGACTAAGATGAGGCTTGGAATAGGAATATTGCGTCGACGGATCAGGAAAGTCCCGTTGGTGCCCATTAATCGGTAGTTGTCTATGGATCAGATCGCCGTCCGCTCGGCTCGACGCCCGCCGATCGCCGACCTTCTCAACCTCTCGTCGATCGCGCGACACCTCTTCGGGTACCGTGATCTCATACGCCAGTTCACGGTGCGCGAAGTGATGGTCCGGCACAAGGGAACGTCGCTGGGGCTGTCGTGGGCGATCGTGCAGCCGCTGCTGACGCTGGCGATCTACACGTTTATTTTCGGGTTTGTGTTCAGCAACCGCTGGGGGCGGCTGGGGGGGTTCGAGTGGGCGGATTTTTCGCTGCATTTTTTCGCCGGGTTTGTGGTGTTTTCGATTTTTTCCGAGACGGTAAACCGTTCGCCGACGTTTGTGACGGAGCACCCGAACCTGGTTCGGAAAGTGGTGTTTCCACTGGAGATCCTGCCGGTGACGGCGCTCGGGGCAAGCCTGGTGTACGCGGGGTTCGGGCTGGGGCTGCTGATGCTGGCGACCGGCGTGCTGGCACAAACGGTGTCGTGGACGCTCGTGTTGTTCCCGCTGGTGCTGGCGCCGCTGCTGATGATTACGCTGGGGGTAAGTTGGTTCTTCGCTTCGCTGGGGGCGTTTATTCGGGACTTCAAGCAAGTCGTGCCAGTGTTGACGCAGTTAGTGTTTTTTATGACGCCGATTTTCTACGACGTAAATCAGATCAGCGAGAAGTTCCGGTGGGTGATCCTGCTGAACCCGCTGACGCTGGTCGTCGAGAACTCGCGTCGGACGCTGCTCTGGAGCGAGATGCCCAACTGGCTGGAACTGAGGGTGCTGTACGCGGTGGGGGTCGTGGTGATGGTGCTGGGGTATGCATGGTTCGCCAAGAGCAAAAGGGGGCTGGCCGATGTGCTCTGAACCGCAGGCGTTTACGAATCATGCCGGGGGGTACGTGGGGAACCCCGGCGGAGCGGACGAGGGTGCTTCGGCGACGCTCGGTGCTGAGTCCGCCGTGAGTGATGCACGCTCGGGATCGACGATGCCGAGCGAGATGGCGATCGTCGCACGGCACGTGAGCAAGTGCTATCACATCTACAACAAACCTCGGGACCGGTTGAAGCAGGTTATAACGCGGGGACGCCGGACGTACTACCGGCCATTCTGGGCGCTGCACGATGTGTCGTTCGAAGTGAACAAAGGGGAGGCGGTGGGGATCGTGGGGCGGAACGGGTCGGGGAAGAGCACGCTGCTGCAGATTATCGCGGGGACGCTGACGCCGACCACCGGAGAGGTGCTGCTGCGGGGCCGGGTGGCGGCACTGCTGGAACTGGGGTCGGGGTTCAATCCGGAGTTCACGGGGCGCGACAATGTATTTTTGAATGGGGCGATTCTCGGCGTGCCGCGGAAGGAAATGGAACGGCGGTTTGACGAGATCGCGTCGTTCGCGGATATCGGGGATTTTCTGGACCAGCCTGTGAAACAATATTCATCGGGGATGCACGCGCGGCTGGCGTTCGCGGTGGCGATCAGCGTGGACCCGGACATTCTGATTCTGGACGAAATCCTCGCGGTCGGGGACATGGGCTTCCAACAGAAGTGCATCGCGCGGATGCGGAAACTGCTGGACTCCGGGGTGACGCTGCTGTTTGTGTCGCACGCGCCGGACGCGGTGAAGAGTCTGTGCCGGAAGGGGCTGTTCCTGGCCGATGGGAAGACGCAGCACTGGGGCTCGTCTGAAGACGCGGTGAATAAATACTTCGGGTATCTGAGAGAATCAACGAACCAACAGGAGCAGAAAGCCCGCGTCGAACTCCCGCGGCCGGTGGCGATGAACACCGAGGTAAAAGGCTCGCTCCGCTACGGCAACGGGCACGCGCAGATCGAGCGGGTACGGCTGCTGGATGACGACGGAATCGAAGTCCAGGCGTATCGGTTCAATGAGCGCATCACGATCGAGGCGAGCGTGCGCGTGATGGTAGAGACTCCGAATCTGGATGTGGCGTTTGTGGTGCGTGACACCACGGGAGTTGACCTGTTCGGTTCGGGGACCGCCGACGAAGGCAAGCGGTTCGGAGTACTCCGCGCGGGCACCGTATCGACCGTCCGATTTTCGTTTGTGAACTCGCTGCGGGGCGGGAACTACGGCGTGACGATGATCCTGACCCGTTTGCCCGAACGCAGCGGCGAAGTCGGAGTGACGCTGGACAACGTGGATTCGTGTGCGGCGTTCCGAATCGTGCCGAGCACCACCAGGTCCGTGCATCATAAGTATTATGTTCCTGTGAGCGTCGAAGTAGGTATGGCAACGACGGGCGTAGAGGAACCGCCGCTCCCCCCACTTTCTTCGCTGACAACGACCATGGGCACACATGCATCGAGCGGGACATAATCCGCTCGGTATATGTCGATGCACTGGCTTCGACCTGGGTTTGATGCTCGTACACGGGGCGTGAACTGGAGTTGTTGATATGACGCCCCCTGCTGCCTTCGGTACGATCGGATGGTTTGACCTCACGGTTCCCGACGCGGGTGCGGTGAAAGATTTTTACAGCAAGGTCTGCGGTTGGTCGGCGAATGAAGTCGATATGGGCGGGTACGCGGATTACGACATGAACGCTGCCGACGGAAAGACGGTCGCGGGGATCTGTAACAAACGTGGGCCAAACGCGGATGTGCCGAGCCAGTGGCTGATGTATGTGAGGGTGGCGGACCTGAAACGGAGCCTCGACGAAGTTTGCGCGGGGGGCGGTACTGTTGTACGTGACGCCACGAGCATTGGGGCGTACGGCGTGATGGCGGTGGTACGTGATCCGGCGGGCGCGGTGATCGCGCTGATTCAGCCGGGGACGTGAAGCGATGCCGAATCGGAAGTGGAAAGAGCGATAGCGACGTGCGGCGCGAGATGCGCTTCGAGTCGGTGACGGAAGTTTGCCGGTACGCTGAGCGAGAGCGGGAGAAGCGACTTGGTTGCATGAATCGGTCGTGAGTGGGGGCAGTCAAAGGGTGCAGAGCAGCAAGTCGAAGCAATCATAACGGCGACCCCCGGGAGCGTGCCGAGCGTTCGCACAATGCGTTCGACATGATCCTCCGCTGTTGCCATCATGCTCGGCGCCAACATTCCGATCGGATCAACAACGAGCGACCAGCGGAGGCACGCGGGATCGGTCCACCCTTGCACCTCGGCGAGAAATCGGAGACTCGATGGCACATCCGACAGCACCGTGCCTGCGTGCGTCCAGAATGCGATCGAACGCGGGCGGGCCGCCGGTACACACGCATACGAAGAAGCATCCTGGGCGGCTGCCTCGCAGAAGCGGCGCAGCGCGGCCCAGCCCGCCGATCCCCAAGTTCGCGGCGAAGGCGTGGCGGGATCGTCGTCATCGACCACCCAGCCAGACCAGCAAACGAGATGCTCGCTCGGCGATTGGGCGATGCAGGAGGCCAACGCCGGAGCATTGCTGATGAGATTGCCTGCGAGGCCGACGATATCGTGGGCACGCGCCGCACTCAGCGCATCGCTCGCTATTGCCGGAACACACGCACGAAGTGTCGGCGGGGTACAGGAGCCATCGATCATGGGGTCAAACTCGAGCAGAGATCGCATCGATGAAGATACGCTCGGCTCGGGGTTGGTGTGAAGTCGTCTGCCCGAGCCTCGATCGGTGCGTGAGCGGGCCGATGTCGACGCACGGTTCCTCGTGGCTCAACCTACCCTACAGGAGATGAACGAAGCAAACAACAACGTGCGAGGGCGTGAGCCGATTATTGGCATCGATCTTGGCACGACCAACTCACTGGTTGCGGTAGCGGGCTGGACGAGCACATCGAAGGACGGCACGGGTACAAGCGGCGCAGCACCACGCATCATCCACGATGAAGATGGCCGTGCGATGCTGCCGAGCGTGGTGCGATACCACGTCCACGAGGGACCACAGGGAGTCCGTGCCGGCGTTGCCGACATTGGTTACGGTGCGAAGGAACGCGCGACCGAGTTTCCGACAACGACGATCGCCAGTGTGAAACGGCTCATGGGGCGCTCGCTGGACGACGCGGGGGGCGATGTGCCGTATCTCTCATTCAAAGTCGTAGAAGGCCCGAATCGAACCGCGCGAGTCTTCATTCCCGATGAAGAAGCGAAACCGGCACGGGGCGCGGTGGTGTCGCCGCAAGAAGTGTCCGCGGTGCTGCTGCGCCGGCTCAAAGAACAAGCAGAGCGGTCGCTTGGGGTCGAAGTGCGCAAGGCAGTTATCACAGTACCGGCGTACTTCGACGATGCGCAGCGTCAGGCGACTCGTGACGCGGGCCGATTGGCTGGGCTTGAGGTCGTTCGGATCGTGAATGAGCCGACCGCCGCGGCGCTGGCGTACGGCATCGGGGTTGGGGCCATCAAGCAGGCTTCATCGAACATCATCGCGGTGTTCGACCTCGGCGGGGGCACATTCGATGTGTCGGTGCTACGGCTGACTCCGAGGATCAACGGGCGAGAGGCACGGAGTGAATCGTCCAGCGTACTAGGCTTGGGGTCAGAAGCAGACGCGAGCGTGTTTCAAGTGCTGGCGACGGCGGGCGACACGCACTTGGGGGGCGACGACTTTGATCATGTACTCGTGAAACTCTTTACTGATGAGATCAACGCGGCGTTCGCTTCGCAACCGCTCTCGTTTCCACCAGAAACTCGGCGTGCGCTGCTGACGCTCGCGGAGCAAACCAAGATCCGACTGAGTTCGGAAACGCAAGCCGGGGTCGAGATCGATCTAGGGCCGAGCGAGTCAGGCACGGGCCGCCGGTATGTGCGAACGATCGCGCGCGGCGAATACGAGGTGCTGATCTCGCCGCTCGTAGACCGCGCGATGGCGGTGTGCCGACGGGCGATGCGCGACGCGCGTCGAGCGATGGAAGCGGGGGATGAATCGGTAGCAACCGTGGTGCTCGTAGGCGGAGCGACCCGCACGCCGCTCGTTCGACAGCGTGTTGCCGACTTGTTCGGGCTCGAACCGTACACCGCGCTTGATCCGGACACGGTGGTCGCGCTCGGGGCGGCGGTGCAGGGTGCGATCATCGGCGGCGATGTATCGAATGCACTGCTGCTGGACGTGGTTCCTCTCTCTCTGGGCGTCGAAACAGTGGGTGGCGCCGCCGCGAAACTGATTGTTCGCAACTCTCCCGTGCCGACGAAAGCGAGCGAGCGATTCTCGACATCGATCGACGGTCAGACTTCGATCAAACTACACATCGTGCAAGGGGAACGAGAAATGGCGGCGGATTGTCGCTCGCTGGGCGTGCTGCATCTATCTGGAATCCCGCCGATGCCGGCGGGGATACCGAAACTGCTCGTGACGTTTACGTTGGATGCCAACGCGGTGCTGCACGTCACGGCGGTCGAAGAGCGGAGCGGGAAGGTGGCAGCGCTGCAGGTTGTGCCGAACTATGGGCTGACGCGTGAAGAAGTGGACCGGATGGAAGCAGAATCGTTCATGAACGCCAGAGAAGATATGACGAGGCATCGGGTCGTGGACCTCGTTGCCAACGCGCGGCTTGACTTGCACTGGATCAAGCAGGGTATGGAACGTGTCGGCGCATCGCTGGATCCGGCGTATGCGGCGCTACTCAACGAAAGGATGCAACAACTGCTTGCGCTCGTCGATCTGGCCGCCAAGGACTGGAAGAGCGTTGATCCGAACACGCTGCACGCCGCGAAGGAGTCGCTTGATCGAGCGAGCGTACGGCTGCACGAGATTTCAATCGCTGAGTCTCTGAAGGGATCCGGAACATAACTGCGGAATGCGCGTCACGCCAACACACGAAGAGGCGAGTTGATGTGGCATGTGTGTGGACTCTCAATCATCTTCTGCGTCGAGTACGCCCGAAACTTTCCGGGGTTCGATGTCATCGGAACCGCTTACGTTGCGGCGATCAGGCGTCGCACCACGACCTCTTCCGCGCCGCCAGCCACGATCAGTTCTTGCGCCACCGTTGAGAGCGGCGTGAAAGCAAACGTTTGGCCGGCGACGGTGAGCGTGCCGGCGCGATAGTCGATAACCGCGTCGCCGACGAGCCTCGTTTTCTGGGCACCATTCAAAGTTGTATTTGAGTCTGTTCGCAGGTGCGCAACGAGCGTCGGGCACTCGAAACAGACGAACCCGTTGTTGAAGGCATTGCGTTTATACGTTTCGCTGAACGAAGCAGCGACAACGCAGGGGATACCAAAGAACTTCAACGCCGTGGCGGCTTGCTCGCGCGATGATCCCGTACCGAAGTTCAGCCCGCCGACGACGATATCGCCGGGGCGTGCGTGCGAACGGAAATCTGGATCGTAGTTCTCGAAGATCAAAGCGGCCATTTCGACGGGGGTGAGTTTGTCGTTGTACGTGTGCTTCCCCGCGAAGATGCCGTCGGTGTTCAGATTGTCGCGGTCGAGGAAGAACAGACGCCCAGCGACTCGTTCGGGGAACCCATCGATGATGGTCGCTCCGTGATGGGCCGACGGTTCGCATCGGGCTTGGCGGGCATCGAGATCGCACACTCGATCGGTATGTGGCATTCGGATCGTCGTGCGTACTTTGGTGTCTTCAAAGGGCGTTGGCGAGCAGATGTACCCAGCGAGTGCGCTCGCCGCAACGACGGCGGGCGAGCCGAGATACACCTGCCCGTTGCGGTCGCCCATTCGGCCCTCGAAGTTGCGGTTCGTCGCCGAGATCCCGACCTCTCCCGCCTTGATCGTCCCGGCGCCCAGCCCGATGCACGTCCCACACCCCGGGGGCAACTCGGTTGCGCCGGCATCGATGAGCGATTGCCAGTGCCCATCCTTCAAGGCCCGCGCCTGGACCTCCGCGCTGGCTGCGGCGAGGTAGAACTCGACCCCTTGTGCAATCCGCTTGCCGTTCACGATAGCGGCGGCCGCGGCGAGGTCTTCGTAGCGGGCGTTCACACAGGACATCAGCCAGGCCTTGTTGATTTTCACCCGCCGGGCTTCGATCTCCGGCAGCGAGTGCATGGTCTTCACGTCGTTCGGCCCGGACACATGAGGCACGATCGACGAAAGATCCAGTTCGAGTTCGATCGCATAGTTCGCGCCGGCGTCGGGCGCGATCGAGTTTCGTTCGCTCCACCACCGGTCCACGTCCGCACGGGTGTACGAACCGAGCGAGCCAGAACGTCTGATGCCTGGGCGAAGTACAACAGGACGGGATGCTCCTGCGGCCGGGGCGTGGGCGAAGATGTCCGCGCGGGAGTAGAGGTAGTCGCGGAGCACTTCGTCGAACGGAAAAAGCCCTGCGAGCGCGCCCCACTCCGTCGTCATGTTGGCGATGGACATGCGCTGGTCGATCGTGAGGCCGGCGATGCTCGAAGAGGCGGGCGAGAATCCCGTCCCACCACCAGAGTGAAACTCGACCGCGTGGTTCAGCACCTGGTCTTTATTGAACGCGCCGCAGAGGGCGACGATGACGTCCTTGCCGACGACTCCCGGTCGCAGCGACCCATTAAGGACGACCTTCGCCACGGGGGGCACTTGCCACCACGTCACGCCCGTCGCCCACAAACTCGCGGCGTCCGTGCGCACAACCGGCGTCCCGAGGCAGCACAATGCGCCGTACAGGTTCGAGTGCGAATCGCTCCCGACTACCATCGATCCCGGGGTGACGTATCCCTGTTCCACCATCACTTGATGGCTGATGCCGGTGCCCGCCGGGTAAAAGTCCACCCCGTGCTCGGTTGCGAATGCCTCGATCTTCGCATATTTTCCAAGATTGTCGGGTGTGGTGTTCTGGATGTCGTGGTCGATCGCAAACACCGGCTGAATCCCGCTATGGATCTTCGCGGTCAGCCCGGGTCGCTTCTCGGCGGCTTTCTTCCAGATTTCCTTGAACTTCGGGATCACCGCGCCGGTGTTGTCGTGAGTCATTACGTGCTTCGGGCGGATGGTGACGAAATCGCCTTGGCGGACGCTCTGACCCGGAGCGAGGCCGACGGCGAAGCGGGTGGCCAGTTTTTCAACGAGTGTCAGCGGCGGGGTGGACATGATGCCAATGGTACCCGGCAACAGCCCATGCTCGCCGGGTGTCGTATTGTCCACATCCGCGGTTGAAACTGATCGATGGGTTTCCCAATATGATTCCTGCGATGCCCCGGGAGGGCGGGAGTTGTCTATTGCACAATGAGGAGGCGGCCATGTTTTCAAGTACACCGTTGATGCTCGCCGGGATCGACTCCGAAGAAGTCGCCGTACTAGGGATACTTGTGTTTGGGGCGGTCGTATGGGTGCTGGTTCACAACATCCGTAAGGTCTGCGAAACTCGGCAGCGCGAGCAGAGCCGGCGCGAAGTGGCGGCGTATGTCGCCGAGGGGTCGATCAAGCCGCAGGACGCGGCGCTGATCCTGAACGCGGGCGGGAGCGAGGCCGAGGCGAAGATCGCCGATGGGGTGGCGTGGGGAACGATCAACCCGAAGAAGGCCGAATCGCTGCTGCGCTCGTTGAAACAGGGCAATGAGGCGACGCAAGGGTAAGGCTGCGGACACTCTGATGCCCCGCGTATGCTCGCGGTATGCACCGACGCGACCAAGACCGCTTCGATCGGATCCTCGAAGGCGTCATCCATGCTCTGCCGGTACGGATCCGCGCCTTGCTCGACGAGATCTCATTGGTCGTCATGGATCAACCGCCGCCCGAGTTACTCGATGAACTCCGGCACGACGGGCTGCTGCGCAACGACGACGGCACCGAGTCCGACGGCTCCGACCTCTGCGGTCTGCACACCGGCAGCGGTCTCATTGATCGTACCATCGACGACACCGGTTTGCTTCCGGATCAAGTCCATCTCTTCCGCGATGGGATCGTGAGCCTCGCTCTCGAAGACGATGAGCCGGAGGATGAAGAGACCAACGAAGCCGCGGATGGAAGTCTGAACAACCCCCCAGTGTGGGAAGCCTGCGACGACGACCTGGTGGAAGAAGAAATTCGTATCACGCTGCTGCACGAGATCGGACACCACTTCGGGCTGGAAGAAGAAGACCTGGACGATCTGGGATACGCGTAAGTCGGTCGAGCGTCCCAGAGTGGCCGCGATTAAGGACGCGGACGTTTTCGTTGGCGAAACCGACAAGATGGGTTACACTCTGGTTTGTCACCGCGTGTGTGTCGATACACACGCTATGAATGCGCACGTTTCGGCACTGTTTTTTATACTCGTCGCTTCCTTCACACTTCGATTCTAAAGGAACCCGGATGTTCAACCGAATCGCCTCAACCTGGCAACTGCTACTCGGCACCAGTGCCGCGGTCGTGGTCGCCTCCGCCGCATTGGGACAGAATCAGCCGCCCGCGACGCCGATCGTCACGGAACCGCCGATCGGCCGCATCGTGAACCCTGCGGACTGCCACATGGAGTCCGAGCCGTTCTCTGACCCCAACCCCGGGGACACCCACGCCTGCACCGACTGGGAAATATGGACCGTCACCCCGTCGCAGCGCATCTGGGCGACGCTGTGTATCGGTGGTGTGGAGCGCGTCCACACCCACCTGGGAGACGGGACGTTTCAAGGCTCACACGCCGGCCGAGTCGAACTGCTGCCCAACACACAATACCGCCTTCGGACTCGCCACCGTGATTCGAGCGGGCAAGCGCCGACCGAATGGAGTGCCTTCGGCGAACGGCTGTTCTCGACCGGCGCGGCGAGCCAGATATTTCCACTCGAAATCGAAGATATTGACGACGCCCCGGCTCCGACACTGGAAAGTTCCATCGGGCAGCCCATCGTGCTGCCGGTGGCGAGTTCGGGTACGCAGCCAAGCCTTCGGATTGAGAATGCCGCGGGCGAAGCGTTGCTGGAGTACCGCGGGGTGGACGGGGTATCCAACCAGGTGATCAACAGCGCGGCGTTGTCGGCCCACGCACCCGTTCGGGTGCGAATCTCCGCGGGTTCGCTGGCGTCGGCACTCGTGCTGCCGGATACTGACCTGACGTTTCAAACACACGACGTCGGCGAGGTGACGGTCTACATCCCCGCCGTCAGTATCGCACCCGGCGCGGGCACCGATGCTTATTTCTGGATCACCGCGAGCGGCGCGACCTATGTCGGTGCGGCGGGCCAGAGTGTCCCAGATTTCTCCCAACTCGCTCGTGGTAATCCGGTGCCGTGGGCCGTTCGCCAGCCGGGGTACCGCGTCGAGGTCGTTGCGACTGGCTTCCAACTCCCCGTCAATATCGCGTTCGTACCCAACCCGGGACCAAACCCAAACTCACCGATGTATTATGTTACAGAGTTGTATGGAACTATCAAAGTCGTGACACGCGACGGCACTGTCGGTGATTACGCGACCAATCTCCTGAACTTCAACCCCACCGGCAACTTCCCTGGCTCCGGCGAGCAGGGACTGGCAGGGATCGTGGTTGACCCAACGAACGGCGACGTGTACGCGACGCTGCTGTACAGCAGCGTTCCCGGCCAAGAAGCCGCCCCACACTACCCCCGCGTGGTGCGCTTCGTCAGCACCGACGGGGGGCTGACCGCCTCCACCCAGACCACCATCCTCGATATGGTCAACGAGAGCCAGGGACAATCGCACCAGATCTCAAACATTACATTTGGACCGGATGATAAGTTGTATGTTCACATGGGTGACGGTTTCGACGCCGGCACGGCGCAGAATCTCAACTCGTACCGAGGCAAAATCCTCCGGCTCAACCGCAACGGTACCGCCCCCAACGACAACCCCTTTTACACTACCGCGGACGGGATCAACTCACGGGATTATGTGTTCGCCTACGGCGTCCGCAACCCGTTCGGTGGGGCGTGGCGTGCGAGCGACAACGCGCATTACGAAGTCGAAAACGGGCCGAGCGTGGACCGGTTCGCCAAGATCATCCGCGGACGAAACTACCTTTGGAACGGGTCCGACGCGAGCATGGCCAACTTCGCCATCTATAACTGGAACCCGGCCACAGGACCGGTGAATATGGCGTTCGTCCAACCCAGCACCTTGGGTGGCAGCCAGTTCCCCGCCGCCAAGCAGGACCACGCGTTCGTGTCCGAATCAGGCCCGACGTGGGCGACCGGCCCGCAAGGGAACGGCAAGCGGATCAGCGAGTTCGTCCTCGACGCCGCCGGCAATCGCATCAGCGGGCCGACGCCGCTGATCGAGTACGTGGGCGGGGGCAAGGCAACCGTCGTCGCGCTCGCCGCCGGTCCCGACGGGTTGTATTTCTCAGACTTCTACAAAGACCTCGATTTCGCTTCACCTATCGATCGGGGAGCCAACGTCTTACGTGTTCGGTTTGTCGGCGACGCTGATTTCAGCGCGAATGTCACGTCCGGGTCTTCTCCACTTACAGTCCAGTTCACGGACCTGTCCACCGTGCCTTCTCCCACCGCATGGGCATGGGAGTTCGGCGACGGCACGACGAGCACCCTCCAGAATCCGTCGCACACCTACAACGACGACGGGCTATACACAGTGCGATTGAGCGTCACAGGTTCCGCGGGGCTTGCCGTGAGTCAAAAGACGGGGTATATACGGGTCGGCGCGGTACCGCGCGTTGCGATGATCGGCGTGTCCATTCCGCCCACTCCTGCCGACCTTGCCGCTGCGGATCATCTCCGTTCGATCGGGTACGACGTCGTCGCACTCGACGACGAGCCTGCCAATCGCCCCGCGGCGGCACAACTCGCAAACGACTTCGGGCTGGTGATCGCTTCGTCCACGATCGCATCGGGCAACATCGCCGGAGAGTTCCGCTCGGCGAACGTACCGATGATCTTCTGGGAAAACGCCCTGCTCCGCGCCGGGCGTGAATCCCTGACCGATAACGGCGTCGTCGTCGGTGGGACCACGTCTATAGATATCGTCAACACCACCCACCCGATCACTGAGCACTTCGCGCCCGGCACACTCGCGGTGTATACATCAGGCCAGAATATGAGCGTCGGCACAGGGAACGTCGGCACGGGCACGCAGGTGCTCGCTCGGCGCACCGGCTCGACCGACATCGCCGTCATGGCCGCCGAAGCCGGGGCAACTGTCGCCGACGGGTATGTCACCCCCGCGCGGCGTGTGTTCCTTTTCCTCGAAGACGCGGGATTTAGCGCTGTCACTCACGACGGTGAGCACTTGCTCGAACACGCCGTGTGCTGGGCGATGAACCTCGATGCCCCCGCGTTTACCACACATCCAAGCAGCGTTTCCGTCCCCGCCGGTCAGACCGCGGTCCTCAGCGTCACCGTCGCCGGCAGCGGGCCGCTCGCGTATCAATGGCTGCGCAACAACGATCCCGTCCCCGGTGCGACAACTCGGACTCTCACCCTCAACAACGTCATGGCCGCCGACGGCGGTTCGTACCGCGTGCGCGTGTCGAACACATGCGGCGAGTCGATGAGCAACCCAGCGATCCTCACCGTCACCGCCGCGTGCCCTTGCGACTGGAACGCTTCGGGCACGCTGAGCAGTCAGGACTTCTTCGATTTCATAGCGGCATTCTTCATCGACAACGCCGACTACAACAACGACGGCCAGACTACGAGCCAGGACTTCTTCGACTTCCTCGCGTGCTTCTTCGCTGGCTGCTAGACATCGCTGGTGCCTATTCAACTCCAAACGAGCCGCGGCGAAAGCGCCGTGGCTTGTTTTTTCATTCACCTCATCCGTTGCCCCCACTGCGTGAAGTGGGCTTGGTATACTGATTTCATGCAGTCCAAAGCCACTACCGTCGCCCAGTACCTCGCCGAGTTGCCCCCCGATCGGCGCGACGCGATCGAGCAGGTCCGCAAGATCATCCTCAAAAACCTCGATCGCGGTGCCGACGGCAAATCGGGTTACGAAGAAGGGATGCAGTACGGCATGATCGGTTACTACATCCCCCACAGCGTCTTCCCCCCCGGCTACCACTGCGACCCGAAGCAGCCGCTCCCGTTTGCAGGGCTTGCGTCTCAGAAAAACTACATGTCGGTGTACCTTATGTCCGTCTACGGCGAGGGCACGCACTGGCTGTGGTTTCATCAGGCGTGGGCAAAGACCGGCAAGAAACTCGACATGGGCAAGTGCTGCATCCGTTTCAAGAAAATCGAAGACCTCGCACTCGATGTCATCGGGGAGGCGATCAGCAAGACGCCGGTGAAGAAGTACATCGAGCACTACGAGAAGGCCATCCTGGTCAACAACAAAGCGGCGGCGGCGAGGTCGGCGGCGAAGAAGGCCGATCAAAGCAAAGCCAAATCACCGGCAATCAAGGCGCCGACCAGCAAATCCGCCAAGAAATCTCCTTCGCCGTCAACCAAAAAATCCAGTTCACAGAAGCAAACGAAGAAGCGATAGTCGCGGATGGACCGGAGTGATATGAACCGAACCTTCGCTGGGGTCGCGCGTCGAGCGACGTGGTGCTTGGGGTTCGGCGTGCTCACGACCGTTTTGGTGGCATGGGCGCTCGCGGCGGCGGGCGAGCCGTCATGGCCCAAGGCCCGCAGCCGGTACTGGATGGACCTCATCGGCACCGACCTGTACTACGTATCCGAGTCGTTTGTGTTTGGTCGCGTTGAACGTCAATCACGACCGTATACCGCCGCATCCGCCGATGGCCTCGCGCCTGCCGATGCTCTCGAAAAGAAACGTGCCATCATGAAGTCCTCACGGGAAGAGGGAAACGCTCCAAGCCGACCATCCTGGGGACCGCTTGTTTCCAAGTCGTCAAACATGTCACAGCAGCACGCCTCGGGCTGGCCGCTGCGCTGCATGTGGTACGAACGAACCGCGACCACGCCAGTATCAAACACGACGTCGGAAGTCCTTGGAGGCTACGAACTTCCTGATCGAATTACCAAAGGCAAAGTTACCCAGACCATTCGGCGTGCCCTCCCACTTCGGCCAGCCTGGACTGCCCTCGTACTCAACTCCGCGTTCTTTGGGGTGGTCTATTGTGTGTTGTTTGCCGTGCTGCGCCTCGTCCGCCGGTACCGTCGCCGCGCTTCCGGATGCTGCATCTTCTGCGCCTATGACCTGGCAGGCATCGCCACCGACCGATGCCCAGAATGCGGCGAGGCCAATTCTCGCACGATCCCCGAGGCGGCTCCGAGACTGTCCTAAACTCCCCGCATGTCCTACACCGTCCTGGCCCGCCGATACCGCTCCCGCTCCTTTGACGAAGTCGTCGGGCAGGAGCAGATCGCACGCACTCTTCAGAACGCCATCGCGCACAACCGCGTGGCACACGCCTATCTCTTCTGCGGCACCCGCGGCGTGGGCAAAACGTCCACCGCCCGCGTCTTCGCCAAAGCCCTTAACGCCCCCGGCGACGAGCCCAAAGAAGTCGCCGACGCGATCATGCTCGGGCGTGATACGGACGTGATCGAGATCGACGCCGCGAGCAACAACGGCGTCGAGCAGGCCCGCGAACTCATCGCCAACTGCATCTACCGCCCGCTGCGGGGCCGGTACAAAGTCTACATCATCGACGAAGTCCACATGCTCTCGACCGCGGCGTTCAACGCTCTGCTCAAAACGATGGAGGAGCCTCCGGACCACGTCGTCTTCATCCTCTGCACGACCGAAACCCACAAAGTCCCCGCGACGATCCAGAGCCGCTGCCAGCGCTTCGAGTTTCGCAATATCCCAACGGCCCGGATCATCGAACACCTCGCCGACGTCGTCAAGCGAGAGAGCCTCGAAGCCACCCCCGAACTGCTGCACATGGTGGCCCGGCTGGGCAACGGCTCCATGCGCGATGCACTCTCGCTCATGGACCGCGTCATGGCGGCGGGGGAAAAGAAACTCACCCTCCCGCTCTTGCAAGACCTGCTCGGCTTGCCCGACCGTGAACTGATCAGCACGCTCGTGCGGTCCATGGCCGACGCGAATGTCGCCGTGGCTCTCTCGACGACGAACGACCTCCTAGGCCGCGGCATCTCCCCCGAACACCTCCTGGGTACGCTGGCCGATTACTTCCGCGACCTCATGGTCCTCTGCGCCTGCGGCCCCGACACCGACCTCGTCGAACTTTCCGGGGATCTCCGAACGCAAGCGATCGCAGAAGCGGCTCGCTTCGACGCGGCCGGCCTTGTCTACATGATCTCGCTCTGCGAGAACGTATCACGCACGATGCGGGCGAGCACTTCTTCTCGTGCGCTGCTCGATGCCGCGGTTGTTCGCCTTGCTATGTCTGAAAAGTTCGCGGATGTCGCTGCGGTTGCGATGGGCGTCGCGGGCACATCTGCTGCTCGCGCCGTCGTCGGTGCCCGGCCCGCCGAAGGAGTAACCGGAACAAAAAAAGTCTAGCGGCGGGCGAAGCCGGGCCGTCCCGCCCCTCTTCGGGCGAGCCGAGATCCGCTCTTGCACCGCCGACAACGCAAGCGACAATCCCCGCGGCGAACTCGCCCCCCCCCCCACACACACGCACGGGGGGCATGATCTCTTCCAGCCAGCCGGCTCGCTTCACAATCACCGAACCTGTTCCGAGCGTCCCGAACACCGATACACCGCGTGCCGCGGCCGTGGAGCCACCTAACGATCCGACCGACCACCCACTCGTCAAAGGGGTCATGGAAAAGTTCGCGGCGAAGATCATCGAAGTCCGTCGGAAAAACACATGACCATGAAGCCGGTCGCACACGTTGTGTCCGCTCGAATAGCGTGGACCCGTTACCTGAGACGCGAAGTCGGCTTCGAGCGAAACGCTTTGTAACCACGTGCGGGCACCGGAGCGACACCATCGTCGTATTATTTATTCCCGTTGATGGTGTGCGCGCCACCCATGTGAGGTCGGAGCGCGTCGGGGATGGTGACGGATCCGTCGGCGTTCTGGTACATCTCGAGGATAGGGATGAGGACGCGCGGGCTGGCGAGGACGGTGTTGTTGAGGGAGTGGCAGAAGACGGTGGGGCCTTGGCCTTGCTCGCCGCCGGGGCGGTAGCGCATGTGGAGTCGGCGGCACTGGAAGTCGTAGAGACGGGAGGCGGAGTGGGTCTCGCCGTAGGCGCCGGATGGGACACTGCTCTGGAGAGCAGTGCCACCGGGAGTGCCACGACCGGGCATCCAACACTCGATATCGACCATGTCGGCGTTTTTGACGCCGAGGTCGCCGGTGCAGCATTGCAGGAGGCGGTAGGGCAGCGCGAGGGATTGCAGGAGTTCCTCAACGTAGCCGATCATGCGTTTGTGCCAGGCGCGGCTCTCGGCTTGGTCGGCCTTGCAGATGACGACCTGTTCGACTTTATCGAACTGATGGATGCGGTAGAGGCCGGCGGTGTCCTTGCCGGCGGCACCGGCCTCGCGGCGGAAGCAGGTTGAGACGGTGGTATAGCGCAGGGGAAGGTCTTCCTCGCGCAGGATTTCATTTTGGTGCAGGCCCATGAGTCCGACCTCGCCGGTGCCTGTGAGGTAGAGGTCGCGGTGGGGATGGATGTGATGTGGTGAGGAAGCGTGGGCGTCGTGCTCACCTGCGAGATCCGCATCGGGGTTGTTGCGGTGGGTTTCGTCGATGAGGTAGGCTTGCTCCCGTCCGGCGGGGAAGAACCCGGTGCCGGTCATGCACTCTTCACGGACGATGACGGGGACGCTCATGGCTTTGAAGCCGTGCTTCTGGGTCATGAAGTCGAAGGCGTAGCGGAGGACGGCGTTGTGGAGGAGCATCCCGTCGCCGGTGAGGACGTAGGAGCGGGTACCGCTCATTTTGACGCCACGCTCGAAGTCGGCGAGGTGCAGGTCGCGGACGAGTTCGATGTGGCTCTTGGGCTTGAACCCGCGGTTAGCCTCGAAGGATTTAGATGTGTCGAAGCCGGCGGTCGGAGGTGACGCCGGCGTCCCCCCCCCACTCTTCGGCGGGCTCCATCGTTTGATCTCGACGTTGTCGTCGGCACCCTTGCCGACGGGAACATCGGCGTCGGGCGGGAGCGGGATGGTCAGGAGCAGGTCGCGGACCTGTGGCTCGAGAAGTGAAGTGCGGGATTCGACCTCGGCGATCTGGGCCTTGAGCGCGCCGGGGCGGGCCTTGAGGTCGTCGAGTTCGCGCTGGAGTTGGGACGAACGGGCGGGATCGGACTGGGCGATTTTTTTCAGTTCGCCAGCGAGTTTGCCCATCTGCGGGCCGAGTTCTTTCTCGATTTTCTTTTGCTCGGCTCGCAGGGTTTCCTGCTGGGTGAGCAGGGTGCGGTGCTCGCGGTCGAGTTCGAGCAGGCGGTCGATATCGACGCGGACGTTTTTCTTGGCGCAGCCGTTGCGGAAGCGGGTGGGATCGTCGCGCAGTTGTTTCAGGTCGATCATGGCGGGTGGAGTGTACCCCTGAATAAGCGTGGCGTGCTGATGCGGGAAGAGAGGTTACTTCTCGTAGAAGTACAGGTTGCCCTTTCCGGCGGCGGCGTTCGAGAGGAGATTGATGGCATCGCGGCCGTATTTTTCGGCGGCTTTGCCGCTGCCGTTGTAAGAGGCAAAGACTTTTTCGAGTTGGTCGCGGCTGAGCGCGCCGTTGTGGCAGACTTTACCCGTAACACGATCGATGAGTTCCCGAAGATGGGCGGCGCAGTAGTACAGGTCGCATCGCCAATCCTCGCCGGGGACACGGGTGTCGGAGTCCCAGCCTTGCATACGGAAACGGACGTTATCGGGGATGGGCTTGCGGGCGTAGACGCGTTCGGAGTAGGAAGCAGCACCACGAAGTGTGGCTCGTTTCATGTTGGCGAAGCCGGAGGATCCGCCGGCGAGTTTGTCTGGAACGATGTCCCAGAGAGCCTCGTCGAGGATACCCGCGATGGTCTGGCCGGAGCGTTCGGCAAACTGCCCGAGTTTCTGGTAGAGGGATGCGCCGGGGGCGTTTTCCTGCTGGAGGATGACGGCGAGCATAAGGTGCGGGACGCCGTGGTACTCGGCGGCCTGCTTGATCCAAAGACGGATTTCTTTGTCAGGGACGAAGGAACGAACCGGCTCGTCCTTGGCCTGCGTGTAGTTCATGACCTGGAGCGGGGACGGAAGATCGCCTGAAAAACTCTGCACTTTGTCGAGGCCGGAGAGGGTGGTACGTTCATCGCCGGAGCACGGGCACCCGCCGTTGCGAGTGCCGGCTTTGGTGGCGATGGCCGGTGGGACGGCACCGACGGCGCGGGGCGGCGGCGAGTTGGAACGAACAAGTGTTCCCTCATCAACAGGGACGACGCCAGCGTCACTCCCGAGCGTGCCCGGCGGCTTGGACGAGCCCATGGGTGTCTCCAGTGCGCGAGTGCGGCCGCGGGAGTTGGGATGACCCGGACGGACGATCGTCCGGATCAGTGCGGCTTCACCGGCGCTCGACCGACAGAATAGTACGCGAAGCCGAGTTCGCCCATGTGCTGGCGGCGATAGAGATTTCGGCCGTCGAAGATCACGCGGCTCTTCATGCTGCGAGCGATGCGGTCGAAGTCCGGATTCTTGAACTCGTCCCAATCGGTTGAGATAACCAAAGCGTCCGCTCCGTCGGCGCAGGAGTACATGTCGTCGAGGATCTCGAAGTTGGGGCCGAGGTCGCGTCGGGCGTTCTCATTGGCAACCGGGTCATAAGCACGGACCTTCGCGCCGTAGGAGAGAGCCTTGCGCATGAGGGTGATGGCGGGGGCTTCACGGATATCGTCGGTGCGGGGCTTGAAGGCAATGCCCCAGAAGGCGAGGGTTTTGCCGGTGAGGCCGCCGGGGGCGTCCTTGGCTTTGAAATGGCTGAGCATCTTGCCGAAGAAGCGTTCGCGCTGAGCCTGGTTGAGGTCGTGGACGGCCTTGTTGACGGGCGTAGGGACGCCGGCTTTTTCGCCCATCATGATGCAGGCAAGGGTGTCCTTTGGGAAGCAGGAGCCGCCGTAACCAAGGCCGGGGTAGAGGAACTGGTTGCCGATGCGCTTGTCGGAGGTCATTCCCTCACGGACGCGGTTGACGTCGGCGCCATAGGCCTCGCAGAGGTTGGCCATTTCGTTGATGAATGAGATTTTGCAGGCAAGCATCGCGTTGCTGGCGTACTTGACCATCTCGCTGGAAAGGATGTCCATGACATAGACGGGGTGCCCATTGCGGACGAAGGGGTCGTAGAGGTCGCGCATGACTTCGCCGACGGAGTCTTTCTCAACGCCGACGACGACGCGGTCGGGCTTGTTGAAGTCTTCGATCGCCGCGCCTTCTTTGAGGAACTCGGGGTTATTGGCGACCTCGAAGGGGATAGTGGGGCCAACCTTGGCGCGGATGCGGTCGCGGACGGCAAGTGTTGTGCCGACGGGGACGGTGGACTTGACGACGACGACTTTGGTCTTTTGCTTGGGTCCGAGCGAAGCGAGCACGTCGGCGATGGTGTCGGCGGCACTGAAGACGTACTTCATGTCCGTGTGCCCACGCTCGTCGCTGGGGGTGCCGACACAAATAAAGATGATGTCGGCATCTCGGTGCGCGTCGGCGGCGTCGGTCGTGAAAGACAGCCGCTTGGCGGCGATGTTGCGCTCGAGGAGTTCGTTCAGGCCGGGTTCGTAGATGGGGCTTTCGCCGTGGCGCAGTTTCTGCACCTTGGCCTCGTCCACGTCAAGGCAGACAACGTCGTTGCCGGTGTTCGAGAGGCAGACGCCGGTGACCAAGCCGACGTATCCGGTACCAACCATCGTCAATCGCATCGAAACGCTCCTACAAAGCCTGGCAGGGGTGGGACAGAGAGTGGGAATCGGATCGAGTATACGGGGTCGTCCGCTGGCTGTCAGCCGGAGGGACGAACCCTCATGGATCCTTATCGGCCAATTCTCGATGCGTATTCCGACGGTGCGACAAGGAGCCGCGGCGAGCGGATGCGAGGGGTGCCCAACTGGACCGCTTCGATGATCACCTGGGCCAGGCGAAAGTTGCGCTTGTGGGTACCGCCGGCGAGCCGTCCGCTTGGCGCAACTGCATACAGATTTCGATATGCGAGGGCTTGCCATCCTTGACGTAGACCCTGTATTGGACGCTGCGTGGATCCGCTGGGGTTGGATCGATGCAGTTGCCCCAAGTGAAAAACGGTTTGGACTGGGCACCAGCGGAGCGCGCCGCGAGTCGCATGGCCTCCGGCTCGAAGACGACGCCGGTGAGGTGGCGTGCTCTGATGCGCACACGCCAGTCGCCCGAGCCGCGGTCGAGTTCCTTGTACGCAACACATGCGTAGTCGTCGTTCAGCACGGCGTCGTACGCACCCAAATACGCGAGCGGTGTCACTTCAGTGGAAGCATCGGAATCCGGGGCGGTGAGGAGTTGAGCAGACATTGTGAGCGCTTTCGGAGTAGTGTGTCTGTCGATCAAAGCAAGGGTGTTGAATGGGAAATACAGGAGTATCAACGGCGAGAACGTTGGACGACAACGATGAGAACAAACAAGGTGGCGATCGGTAGCCCGCCGAGGATCGCGCCGATCAAAGGACGACCAGCAACGATGGCCCAGACCGCCGACACGAGGAGCGCAGCACCTCCCAGTACGGTCAAGGCGAGGATGCGTTTGAGCCTGGCGGCCGCGCGTGGGGTGCTGTTCGGCGCGCTGGCAATGCAGAGTACAACGAGCGTCAAGGACGCCAAGGCTCCGGCGCAGGCGGTCAGAGTGGCGAGTATGTTCAGTATCAAACGAGTCCCGGGTACGAAGTGAAATAAAGTTGCCGTGCGATAGATGGACTGTCACGCTGGTTCACCCAGCCGCTCTACCAAAGCGACAAGATCACTCGCACAGGCTAATGCATCATGTGTTTTTAGCGGCAGATTGTGCGAGTGAGGTCGATGCGGGCGCAGGCAAGAACCCTATGGTGCGACCACATCTACTCGCCGAATCGTGTGTAGACAGCCCGGGCCGCGGCGACGAGCGGGTGGTCGATGGGGACGAGTCGCTGCTTGCCCGCGCAGTCACTCAGCGGGACGTCGGTGAGACGAAGGCCGGTCATGGCGACCATGCGGTTTCGCACGCCGGCCCGGAGGATGCTCATGGCGTGATGGCCGAACTGAGTCGCGAGGACACGATCAGCGGCGATAGGGCCGCCGCCACGCTGGACGTGTCCGAGTACAACGTGGCGGCACTCGACTCTGGTCTCACGCTCGATGTGATCGGAAACATACTTAGCGATCCCGCCAAGGCGGATGGGGTCGGGCATGGTGGGATCGATGGCTTGGACGACTTGGCTGCCGCCGGTGGGTCGAGCACCCTCGGCGATACAAACTACGGAGTAGCGTTTGCCCAACCGAGAACGGGTGATGATGGCTTCTTCGACCGAGGCGAGCGAGAACGGAATTTCGGGGATGAGGATGACGTCCGCACCACTGGCGACGCCCGCGTGCAGTGCGATCCAGCCGGCGTTGCGCCCCATGACCTCGACAAAGAGGGCGCGGTGGTGAGAAGCCGCGGTGGTGTGAACGCGGTCCAGAGCGTCGGTGGCAGTGGCCACGGCGGTTAGGAAGCCAAAGGTGAGGTCGGTGCCGAAGAGATCGTTGTCGATTGTTTTAGGGATTCCGATGACGTTGACGGCGTCGCCGCCGGCGCGTGCGACGTGGTCTGCGATGGTCATGGAGCCGTCGCCGCCAATAACAACGAGGGCATCGAGCGAGTGGTGGCGGTAGGTGGCGAGGCACCGATCGGTAACGTCGGCATAAACCGGGTCGCCCGAGTCGGAGGTGGCGACACGATAACGGACGGGGGTGGTGCGGTTGCAGGTGCCGAGAATGGTACCGCCGAAGGTGAGGATGCCGGAGACGTCCTCGGCGGAAATGGTGCGGAAGCGGTTTTCGATGAGGCCTTGGAAGCCGTCCTCGAACCCGATGACGGGGATGGAGTGGAAAGCAGCGTCTTTGACGACGGCACGAATAACGGCATTGAGGCCGGGGCAATCACCGCCGCCAGTGAGGATGCCGATTTGTTTGGTGGAGGTAGAAGGCATGGTGGGGTGGAAGAGCGTATGTGTGCGGGGGGGAGGGCGTGCGTGTCAAGCGCCGAAGTGAACAAGGTGGCTGAGAGAGGTGCAAAAATGAAAAAACCCCGCCGAAGCGGGGTTTGATGTAGATGAGATGAGTGCGAGATTAGGCGAGGCGACGACGGCGAATGCCGGCAACGCCGAGGATCCCGGCCAGACCGGCGAGGCCAGCGGAGGGAAGGGGGATGTGCTGAACGCAGGAGGCCTGATCAACGCCCGAGTCGGGGAGGTTGAACAGGACGCTGCCAGCCGCACCGCGGGTCAGGACGATCGTGTAGGTCGTCGCGATCCGGTAGGGGTTGGAAACGGGGTTGACAACGGTGGTGGGGCCTTGGCCGCGGCTGAACGCGATTTGGCCGGGACCACCAGCGGTTTCGGACTGATTGAGGGTCGGGAGAGCGGTGCCTTCGTGCGTCGAAACGACGTTGAGGGATGCGCTCTGGCCGGCGTTGGTGAAGTTAGCATCACCGTTGAACTGGTGCGAGCCAGTCCAACCGGCCGCGACCGGAATCGCGTAATCCTGAACGATGGTGATCGTCAGGGTGGTGGGGTTGGAGCGGGTGGTGCTGAACTGGAACTGAGTCAGGGTGAGCAGCAGGTTGCAGCCGCCGTCGAACGACGAGGCATTGACGACGCCGCTGAAGGACGCGCCGCTGATGTTGCCGCTGATGTTGGTCGAACCCTGGCCGTTGATAGCGAGCACGTTGCTGTTCCCGAAGGAACCGCCGAAGTTGCCGCCGATCGTGACCAAGGCTCCCGAAGCCGAGCCCGCCGCTGCCGCGAGAACGGCAGCCGCGAGAATTGAACTGAGAGTCTTCATAATGTTCCTGTCTAACAAATATCGAACGAAAGATTCGTGTTTTTGAAGCGTCTTGGCTTCGACGTGTTGAATATTGTAGCCGACAAACTAGTAGTCTGAAAGTTTTTTTGTGTATTACATGGCAATTCTCCTTGAATTCGCGGATTGGGTGCGTCTGGTAACCACGAGATTACCCAGCGGATTTAGATGACGGCATCCCAAGCCGATCGAGTAGTGCGGTGATCCGCGCGAGCAGTGCTACGTCCGTCGACGGAAACTGGCTCTGCAGTGTGTTTACTTTGGCCATGGACCCTTTGGCTTCTTCAAGTTGTGCGTTGATAACCTGTGCCTCGGCAAGCCCGACCCATAGAGAAATGTCGTTCGGGCTCAGTTTGATGGCACGTTCGTAGGTCGATCGAGCGTCTGAACCCCGTTTTTGACGGAGTTGGATCAAGCCGAGTGTGTCGAGCGTGCTGGCTTGGAACGAGGAAGGGAATCGCTGTTGTTCGCTTTCTGCGAAAGCTTTCTGGGCGAAGGCGGCGGCTTCGTCGATCGAACCGCCGCTGGTGAGGAGCAAGTACGCGAGATTGTTCAAGGCCAGTGGGTCGCCGGGACTGAACGAGATCACGCGGCGGTACTCTTGGAGTGCTTCGGGGATCTGGTTTCGAGCCTGATAACAAGACGCGAGCAGTAGGGCGGAATCACGCCGGACCTGGATGTCTTCAGACTTGATCGCGGAGAGTGTGGAAATGGCTTGTGCGAGGTCGTCGGGAGAGCCGGTGCGGCCGGCGAGGTCGTGCCAGAAGGTGCCGAGGGTGAGTTGTCCACCGGCGTCGGGACGAAGTGCCGCGGCGTCGGTCGCCCACGCACGCTGCGCCGGGGCGTTGTTCTGGATTTGAGAAGCGACTCGCATGAAAGCGATCAACCACTCGCGTGATTCCTTGGCTTTGGCCAGCAGGAGGTCGCGTGCGGGGCCGACTTCGCCGGTCGCGACGAGCGTGCTGGCGTAGGTTTCGAGTGGCACGGGGAGCCGATCGGACTCGGCAATAGCGCGGTCTTTCCAAATTTTCGCCGTGGTGGCGGCTTCGTCGAACCGATTCTGCATGAGGCGGATGCGTGCGAGTTCCATGTCGGCCTCGAACGGATCGGCAAGGGTGAGGCGCTGCCAGAGCATCGCGGCGCTGGCTGCGTCGTCGAGTCGATTGGTCGCGGCGAAGACCTCGGAAGCCAGGCGGGCGGCGCGGGGGTTTTCAGGGAGTGCTGCGAGTGCACCACGAGCGGCACGGATCGCGCCGTCGGCGTCGCCGGTCTCCAGGGAAGAGACGGCCAGTGTGTGCCACCCGGGGTAGAACTTGGGATACGAACGGGTAATCGCGCCGATCTCGGCGGAGTAGCGTTCACGGTTGGGCGGCGTGGCCTCGAGCAGCGCAATCGCGGCGAGCCATTGTTCCATGGCTTTGGGGTCTTCGTCGGTCATCAGCGATGCAAGGGTGACGCCCAGAGAGCCGGGGACGAGTTGGCCCCCTTGACGGACGCGGGCGATATTGGCCAGGGCAAGAAGCCGCTTGTTGTCCGGATGTTTCTTGATCGCGTCGGCGGTGATTTGGGCGGCCCGTTCAGACTTGGAGTGTCGCAGATAAAACATCGCCAAGTCGGCAACACGCTCGGGATCGCCGGGCTGGGCGGCTTGTTCGTAGAGTTGTTCGGCGGCGTCGCCGCGCCCGTTGCGGTCGAGGTAGATTGCCTGAGCGGCAAGCCGGTCGGAAACGGGGACGTCGGCGGGCAGTCGAGCCAGGAGAGCCGCGCCTTTATCGACCTGGCCTTGAGAAGCAGCGAAGTCCGCCGCGGCGACGAGGGCGGGAGCAGATGGTGCAGGGACGCCGACCAACTCGTCAAAGATGGTGGCCGCCTGTTCGGGCTTGCCGGAACGGGCGAGCATTTGCGCGAGCGGCAACCGATCGTTTGCAGAACCAGTTTGACGCGCGATAGTGCCGAAATCGACAGCGGCATCGGCCCAGCGTTCGTGCGCGGCGAGCAACTGCGCGCGCTGCCGGAGCAGGTCGGGGTCGGTGATGATCAAAGACGCGAGCGTGTCGAGGCGACGATCGGATTCAACCTGACGCCCGGCGCGATCAAGGGTGTCGATGAGCGCGGGGTAAAAGGTCGGGTCGGCGGGGTTGGCATCGACCGCTCGGGTGAGGTATTCGATGGGCTTGCTCGGATCACCGAGGACACGATTGGCCTCAGCCAGGAGCGCGAGAGCGGGCGCGTTGGTGGTTTCGGCGTTGACGACGGGGACGAGGAGTTGTACGGCGCGGGAGGCATAATCGGCGGCGGGTTTGAAGAGCATCAGACGCCGCGCTTCGTACATGCGCCAGAGGGTGGAGTCCTCGCCGCTGATGTCGCGGTACCGCTTGATGGCGGCGCTAATGGTTGGCTCGTCTTTCCAAGCGACGATAGAGTTGAGAAGAAGGGTTTGGGCGCTGGGATCCTTTGGGTTGTCGGCGGCGATAGCACGAAGTTGCTCGATCGCACGGGGGTCGGCTCGGCGGTCAAGAAACGCGGCAATCCGCCGGAGCGTGGCTTGCTTCGCAGAACCGGATTGAGAATCGGCGAGCGTTGTGAGGATCCGTTCAGCGGCCGCGGGGTCGGCGACGGCGAGGCCTTCGGCTGCCGCCAATGCCACATCGGGATTCTGCGGCTCCTGCTGGCGTGCGCGATCAATGAGAGATGAGGCGAGTTTCGCATCGTGCGGACGGACAGCGTCAGCGAGAGAGATGAGTCCCTCGCTCGGGAGTACCGTCGAAGAGGAAAGCACCTCGGCGGTTTTTTCGAGCGCGGAAGGGATCTTCCCAGCACGCACATGAAGCCGAGCGAGGAGCGCAGTCAGGAAAGAGCCTTTGGTGTACGAAGGGTCGCTGATCAGCGCGTTCACGAACGTTTCGGCACGCTCGACGGACGTGACGTCGGACGAGACCTCGGCGACCCGAACAGACGCCTCGGCTACGAGGTAGGCTTCACCCAAGCGTTTACGGGATTGATAGGCGCTGTTCGCTTGGGCTAAGGCGTCATAGTACTGGCCCGCCTGCATGAGCAAGACGACGTGCGCACGCTTGGCGATGGCCCAACTGGGGTCCGAAGCGGCGAGGCTGTTGAGTGAAGCCGAGGCGCGGCGCCATTCCCCCAACTTGGCATCCGCCTGGGCCAGCAGGTACAGCGTGATGTCGTTAGACGGATCGATCGCGACCGACTTGATGAGTTCACGGCGTGCCTCGGCGGCCTCGCCAGTAGTCAAGAACTCTTGGGCACGCAAGATGTGCTGCCAGGCCATGGCTTCTGAAGTGCCGCGCTTCTGGATCCGTTCGTTCAACGGGGAAGGGACCACGAATCCCTGATCGACCCGGCTGAGGAAAACAGCGATCCCGAGAGCCGCGTCGGGTGCGTTCTCACCGGCGGCCACAATCGGGGCGATCCATTGTTGACTCCGGATCGGGAGCAAGACTTTGAAGTCGCGCTTCGCGCCGATCGCCGCGATATGAGCCGCAAGCACCGGATCGGGAGGCGTTGCGGCGAGGAACTTGTCGGCACTGCCGACGAGGCTCTTGTCGTCCACATCGAGCATGTAGTTATCGAGGATCAGAACGAGCGTGGCGATGCTACGAGCGTCGGCCGGTGGCATGGCGAGAGCACGCTTGGTTGCCTGGATCCCTGCTGGGCGGTCGTTAAGGACATCGAGGGTCATCGCGGCCTGAAAAACCGCGAAGCGGAAATCGTTCGCGTGCGTGGCAACGACCTGGTTGAGGTATGCCCCGATATCTTCGGTGGAACGTTCGGAGAGACGCTTGGCTTGAATAACAGCGGCGTGCGCATCGGTGCTGTCGGGGGCCGCCGACGCCCAAGCCGTGGCGGACGCTTCTGCCAGTTGCTTGGCATTCTTGAGGATGTGGCACTCGGCACGAGCACGCAACGCCCCAAGATGCTTTGGGTCGAGCGAGAGCAGACGCTCGGCGGCTTCGATGCGCTCGGTCTGATAGCCCATTTCCTGGTAGACAGCCAACAGCATCTCCAGGGGAGCCGGGTCAGTGGGCAACTCTTTGGAGGCGGCCTGCGCGTAACGAGCGGCGGAAGTGAGGTGCTCCCCGTTGTCGGTGGGTATTTGCCAGCGTGCTTTGGCGAGCGCGAGGATGGCGCGACCGTCGTTGGGACGTCGCCCGACGTAGTAACCGAGTTTGTCGAGGGCGAGGGGATAATCCTTGGCCTCGTAAGCGGCCATGCCGACGGTGAGGGATTGGTCGAGCGAACGGTCTCGCTGCATACGGCGCAAAGAGACCGCGCCGACACCCGCACCACCGATCACCACGAGGGTGACGCCGAGGAAGATAAGCCGTTTCTTAGTTCGTGAGTTCATGGGTTAGTCACGTTTGCGGAGGACAGCGGAAAAAGTCTGAAGCATGATCCAGATATCCATGCGCCAGCACTCGTTCTGGACGTATTCGAGGTCGTACCGGATCCATTCTTGGAAATCATTTTCGGGTGCGCGGGTGCGTTTCACTTGCCACAAGCCGGTCAGCCCCGGACGAACGCTGAGCCGGCCTTCGCGCCAGACGGGGCAGAACTGGTTTTCCTTGTCGGGGCTGGGACGCGGGCCGACGACGCTCATGTGCCCGACAAGGATGTTGTAGAACTGAGGAAGTTCGTCGATGTGCGATCGGCGGAGGAACTTGCCGATACGGAGCACTCGGGGATCGTGCTTGGCGAAGAAATGGGCACCGTCGCTCTGGTTGATGGCCTGGAGGGAGGCCTTGATCGCTTCGGCGTCGCGGCGCATCGAACGGAACTTGTAGCACGGGAACTCGCGGCCGCCGATGGTTTGGCGGCGGTGCGCAAAGAAGATCGGCCAGCCGTCTTCGATCAGGATCAACAGACTCACGATCGGGTAAATCGGGAGCGTGACGAGCAACACCGAAAGGCTGCACGCCACGTCGAACATTCGCTTCGTGATCACGCGGAAGGGACTGCGTCGCAGACGCGGCGTCAGACGCCAATGCGGAAGCCGGATCGCGTCCCACGACACCACGGGCATTCGAAATGCCGTGTCGGAGGAATCTCGCACGACTTTCGGCCCCAGAACAATGCGGTCCGGACCGAGGGTGACTCCGGCGCCGATCCATGCAGGTGCGATGACTCGTGCGGCGGGATCGATCGACGCGGATTCGTGAACCCAGACGCCGGGGAGGTATTGATAGACCGATTCGAGCGACTGCCCGGGCGAGCGCCAGAGCTTGAGGAGCGAGTCCGCGAGACGATCGGATTCATGTACATCGGTCGGATCAAAGACGAGTCCTTCACAGGACATCGGAAAGGCGTGCTCGCGGTTCCTGGACGGACGCGCCGCTCGTCGAGCGGAGAGCATGTCGTTACACGCGGCCCAACGCTGAGCCAGGGCATAGTCAGGCGTAAGGTACATTCGAGCGGTACACCGCGTCATCGCCCGATACCGGCGCTTGATGGCGATCAGTTGGCCGTGATCGTCGGTCTGCACCGTTTCCTCGTACCCGTCTTCGTGCTTATCAACAACACGCAAACGAATGGACCGAGGTTTGAGCGAGTTGAGCACCTTCAGTGGGCGAGCAATGTCGAAGATAACCAGGTCGTCCGCGTCGATGAGCAGATAGAGCGACGGTCCCTTTACGGTCACGTCGGTGCGACCACGGCGAACGACTTCCACGCCCTTCGTTGCCCAGTAGCGATCGTGGAGTTCGACGCGCGAAAGCCCCCACGTTCTCGACGCGGTCGGGGTCGATGAAGAATCGCTGTGGACGGGTTGTGCTTCGGTGGCGATCACGAAGGATCCACGGGGCCGATGGCCTTACGGCCGGTGCCGATTGCCGATGCGAGCGACGACGCCGCGAGCGCGGGTTTGTCGGTAGCCGGTGTGCTGCGGGCGGACATCGACCGAGTGCTGAGGCACTGCCCAGCGGCGCTCTGATGGAAGTCGGCGCTCTTGACCTTATTGAAGACCATGCCCAAGCACCGGCTGCCGAGTTGTTCGACGCGGGCGAGCGAGGACCGGACGAGTTTGGCGCTCTGGCCACGCGATATGACCATGACGACGCCATCGGAGACTCGTGCGGCGAGGTTGGCTTCGAGGCTGCCGAGGATCGGACCGGTGTCAATGAGGATGACGTCGTAGTTGATGCGGCAGGCATCAACGAGTTTTTCGATGGCCAGGGGCGAGATCATCTCGGCATCGAACCCCGGCGCGACGCCGGCGGCCAGGACGGAAACTCCATCACGCGGCCCGGGCCTGACTTCGCCATTGAGGTGTCCGGCGACGATCGCATCCGTGAGGCCCGGAACGGTGCCGTAGTTGAGTTGACGGCTCAGGCCGCGTCCGACAAGGTCGGCGTCGATAATGAGCGTGCGGAAGCCGCCGACGGCATAGGACATTCCCAGCGCGAGGGTGACGCTGGTTTTGCCGTCGCCGGAGGACGCGCTGGAAATGGTGAGGACACTGCCTTGCCCGCGGGTTTTCCCGACGCGGAGATTGAGCATGTTGCGGAGGTGATGGACGCTGAGAGCGGCGAGGTCGTGCTCGCCGGGGCCGTCGAACGCGAGGTCGGGGATCGCACTGATGAGGGGGGCGGACGCGCCGGTGTGCTCCACATCATCGATGTAGCGGAGGTTGCTGCGAATCAGTCCGATGAGGAAGACGAGACCGACGCCGATGACAATGCCACCGCCGCCGCCCGCTGCGGCGAGGGCGACGCGTCGATCGCTGCTGGGAAACGCGGGGAGGTTGCCCCATTGCAGGATTTGAATGCGCCCATCGGCGATGTGCTTGTTCTCAACGCGGAGGGCTTCGAGCGCGTTGGAGATGTCGTTGTAACGACGCTGGGTGCGTTCGAGTTGTTCGCTCAGCGCCGTGAGCGTGGCACGGTTCGCCATAATCTGTTTGACTTCCTGGCGCAGGTTCGTGAGCAGCGGGAGCAACTGATCGCGTCGTGCGACGAGTTGCTCGGGCGTGAGTTCGCGTGCATCCACCGACCGAGGCTGGGTCGCCATGCCCGAATCGATGAGTTTGGTGATACGCTCGTCGATCTGTTTCTTGACCGCGGCAAGCCGGTCAGAAAGGTCGGTCATCACAGGGTGCTTGGGGAGGTAGTCTTTGGATTTGGCCTCGATTTCCGTGTCAAGCCCGACTTTCTCGGAGAGAAGGCCGGCCAGGATGCGGTCGTTCGCGGCCAGCACCTGGGTCAGCCGTTCTTTTTCGTTGGCTTCGTCGGCGGGTGTGGGGGTGGATGTGGGAGCCGTGGCGGGTTCGGTGCCGCGGGCGATTCTGGCGTCGATCGCGGCGAGTTCCTGTTCGAGGTCGAGTTGGCTTTCGACACGGAGGATGTAGATGCCGTCGCGGTCTTCGGTGCCTGTGATCTGCTTGACGTCGCGGATCTTGTTGCGGATTTCCTGGAGTTCGCGTTCGGAATCGTTCTGCCGCTGGAGAAGGTCGCGTTCTTTGTCGCTGATCTGAGAACCAAACTTTTCGCGCTGGATCTTGTCGTAGGCGTGGAGAACGGCATTGACGGCTTCGCGCGAAATCGCTGGATCGGGGTGAGATACCGACACACTGATGAGTTCCGCGCCCCGCTTAAGCCCGACTTCCAGGCTCTTGGTGAGGAGTGCCACACCGGCGGGCGCTTCGGGCCAGCCCGCTTTGATGAGCACAGGATCGGCGACCGCCATTTCAATCACGCGTGCGCTCTCGATGGTGGACGCCTGAGCGGAGATGAACGACTCATACGACCGCATCATCTGGCTTTCTTCGGTGTCGTATAGGGTCTTGGGGAGGCTGGGCGCGACCCGAACGATGCCGCGGCTCGTGAACAAGGGCTTCATCGCCAAGTAGCCCGCAACGGCGGCGGGGACAGCCAAGAACGCCGCTAATGCCAGCGCGAGCATGTACCGGCCTCGCAAGTGGCGATGCACGATCGCCAGCGGCGTATCCGCGTGCTTGCGCACCGGGGTACCCAAGCCCTCTTGGAAGACATCCGCGGTGAAATCGTGGTCATTCATGTGTACTGCTTTCTTCACGAACACTTCGGATGGCCGGCGCGGCCGCTTCGAGCAGCGCGCTGGTCATCGTTTGTTGATCGCGTTGTTCAACCTGACGGAGAGAGAGGATCTGGAACTGGGCCGCGCCGCGGCCTGCGATTTCGGGCTTGCGGGCGGCCCGCTCGAGATGATCCATGTCGGCGACGATGGCCGGGTCGGCACCGGGGAGGACGAAGAAGGAGAGAACGGACATGCTCTGTGCAGACATGTCGCCGCCGGAGCGTGAGAACCGGTACATCTTCGCCGGATACGCCTTGCCGTCCCACGTCAGTTCGGTATCGACGGCTGATTCGATCACCCACCCATGCGCGGGGTAGCAGACCGGGGGATAGTGGCCGAGCATATCTCTGAGATCGGCGCAATGAACGACAAGCAGGCTCGATGCGTGTCCAGTACTCGGGTCCATGTACTGACGCTGGAGAATGCGATTGGGCTTGAGCAACTTAACAGCGGCCGGAGTGGGCGTGACATCGGTACCGACCATGCCGCCGACGCTGTACGGAATCGCGTCGATAGCAGACGCGACGCGGGCGAGATACGCCGTGTCAGGCGCGACGCGGGGCACGCCCAGCCCCCACACGCCCACGGCCGCGATGACCACAGCACTGACTGCCGGCGCGAGCAGGCTCTTGCGATGGACCGTTCGTCGGATCGGAGGCGGAGTCGGAGTGAGTGTCATGCGTGATCCTCTGCGACGCCGTAGGGCGCAATCGGGAACTCCAGCCACCTCAGCAACGCGAGCAAGAGCCACAGCACGCCGAAGGCAAGTGCGAGAACACCCCATCCACTGAAGTCGTGGAAAAACTCGGCGACGCCGCGGTCGGCGTAGCCATAAAAGAGCGATGTGGGCACCAAGCGCAGCACATTCGCAACAACGGCAATGATCGGGCAGCACAGGATAATCACGGCGCGGATGCTGTTGCGCATTGGTACGGCAAACACAAACGCATACGTCACCAGCGCCAGCGCTGCGACCATCCGCATCCCGTTGCAAGCCTCTGCGACGGCGACCTGAACGTCATTGATGATGAGCACATTGCCGGTGCGGGTGATCGGCACGCCGAAGAGGTCGAGCACGAACTCGCCTGCCTGTGCGGAAATCTGTTGGAGGGGAAGTGCGATTTCCTGACGGATACGACCGGGTACCGGCAAGAGTGCAAGAAGGGCACCGAACGCGGGCAGAAATCGCCGGAGCAGGTCCGTACCAAACACGGTGACGGGTGCGCCGATGAGCATAAGGAGTGCGCCGGCGTGCCAAGCGGCTTCGATGTCCGCCCGCCGGCCGATGATAGATACCACTCCACCCATCAGGATCATCAACGAACCGAGCAGGCTGGGCCTGAGTGAACACAAGCTGACCCGACCGCGGCGCACCCACGCAAGCCAGCCGGCGACCGGCACCGCGAGCAGGATGTGCGACTGTTCATCGTCCGTCCACGCGATTTCGGCAATCTCTCGCCACACCGGGAGCGTGACGATGAAGCCCAGCAGCAGCAGCCCGGCGAGCAACATCGCGTCGATCATTGAAAAACGAGTTCGTCCTCTCATGGCTTCGCTTTCGAGGTGCCGCGTGGCCGGACCAGCATCCGCGTAGCCCCGCGTCCCGTTACCACACTTCCGACGATTTCGGCACCCGCTGGGACAACCGCGCCTTCGCACACCAAGGAGCGAGCAACGATCGCGCCACGCCCAATCGTCGTACCGCCCATCACAACTGAGTCAATAAGCACAGCACCGTCTCCTACCGTCGCCCCCGGCGTGAGGACCGTGTGACTCGTTCGTGCGCGGTCACACATATCGGGCGATTCGTCTTGGTGTACGCTCGATGCTCGCCAACCGTTCACTTCACCGACCGCGGCGATGTACTGATCGAGCGTCCGCAGTGGTATGCTCAGCCCGTTCGCAAGAACGTGAACCCGGACGGATGCTCCCGAAGCAACCACGCGGCTGAGCCATTGCTCCTTGAGGTCCATGAACCCGCCACCGGGTACCAGATCGAGCGACGAACGACGCACCGCGTACACACCGGCTGGGGATCGGTCAGGGTTGCAACCTACGGTGATCGCAGCACCACTCACCGCGTGTTCGCGAACAAGACCCGAGATCGCGCACGTAACACAGCGGGCGCCTTCGACCACGATAATCGTCGCTTCTGGGTCATAACGTTCGCAGGCGTCCTTTGCGACCCCGGCAGGGCCGCGGTAATCGCGGCTTTCACGCTCGATCAGTACTTCGATCGACGCGGGCGGAAACGGGATCGCCGGTGCAGGGGTGTGCTGATTATGAATAATGCGTACTTCAAGCCTGGAACGATCACGGCCGCCGAGTTCGGCAAACCGGTTGAGCCAGCACATAAGCACCGTCTGGTCCGTGGCGAGTGGTAAGTCAAGTACCGAACGACCGCACTCGGCTGAGAGCGGCGAAGGTCGCAAACCACCCGCAAGAACTAGTATCGCGGCTGGCGCGGGCACCGGTTCGACATTCGCACCGGCAAGTAGTGCCGCACTGAGCGGACGCCATGTTCGGTCGTGCCGAGTGTTCCGAGGCGGTGTGTGTGCCGTCGTCATCTGACGACTCCGATTGTGTTTGGTTGCGTGAATAATGTTGTCATTCTCTTCGCTACACTTATAACGAGCGAGGCACCGGCGAGATTCCCCTCGAACGAAGAGCATCGAGTACATCCGTCGCTTTGCGGGTCCATGTCTGCGCCATGACACGCTCTCGCCCCGGCTGCGCATCAGTTGGGGACGAGAGCGCATCACGAATGGCAGCCGCAAACGTTGTGGCGTCGTTCGCCACTCGCACAAGCCCTTCATACCGACGCAGTTCGTCGAACCATGTCGTTACGATCGGACGGCCAACCGCTAGATACTCCTTCAACTTCACCGGATTGCACGCGCGGATCCACTCGCTGTTATTCCAAGGCATGATCAGCACATCGCACGCAGCCATGTACGCAGCAACCTGGTCGTATGGACGTTTGCCGAGTAGCCTCACGTTCGGGCTTGCGCACCATCCGACCGGCAGCGAGCATTGGCCGACAAGCATGAAGTTGATATCCGGCAACAACTTGACTACACGACAAAACAGTTCGGGGTCAAAGGTCTGCGCATCGATGCCGCCGACAAAGCCGACAAGCGGTCGCGTCATGTCAGCAACGTCTGAGGGAACAACTCGTAAGTCTCCGGCACGCGCAAAGACATCATAATCGACTCCGTGATCGACGAATACACCGCCGGCTCCGGCTCGACATTCCTGCTGTTCATGCTCAAACAAGAGACTTGAGCAGAACAATGTTATATCCGCATCGCGTTTTAATAGACGATCGTCCGCGACGACGGAGTCACGGTCAACGCCGCGATACTCCTCAAACCGGTCAGTGCGCTGGTACACGAGGCCATGATCAACCAATGACTGGGCGGATTTCGCCGCCGGCGGGCACGCCACCCACACGAGAGGCTTGGTGATCCCAACGCGCCGTGCCGCCCAGTTCGCCTGAGTCGGGAGCGAGCGCCGTGTCATGGCACCAAGCCGACGCCCCGGCATCACCAATGGGGAGAATACTGCAAAGTGATCGTTGACCCTATGCAGCCCGTGCGCGAGGCTCTTGAACTTGCGCCGCACACGCTTGACAAACATCCCACCTTCGGTCACCTTAGGCACTCGCATCCCAATCGAGTTGATATAAAGCACGGACACATGCCGGCTCAGTTCTCGTGCCATCTGTAAATCATAGTGACCACGGTTGTGGTACCACCAATCGACTCCCCCGAAGAAGACGACTCCGTCGAAACATCGAGTGTCGCTGGTACTACTGAGGCCGATGGTACCTTGGCTAGTTGATAGTTGCAATGGCATAATATCGAGGGTGCTGCTGTCCTTGAGTTTGAGATACATACTTAGAGAAACCGCATTATTATCGATGATACGTTATATATACTACGATCACGGTCTCTCAATAAACGTCCGGACTGCCGTGAGCAGTTCTGGGGAAGCCGTCGATCCAATACGAGTCGTCGCCGTCAACGATCCTAGTTGATCGAGCTTCATCGGTAACTCGTGCTCGTCCATAGCGACCGCGACACGACCGAGTGATAGAAATCGTTCCGCGGTGGCTACCTGATGATCATTGCGGGTCTCGCTCAGATGTCCGCGTCTTGGCATGACAAGTATGGGAATGCCCGCTTCGAGTGCCGTGATGATCGAACCCATGCCTGCATGCGCCACAATCACGCTCGCGCTCGCAACTCGGATACGAAACTCGACTGGGTCTATGAAGTTCGTCCAGGCTATGTGGCTCGGGCGGTATCCACTCGGTCCGATCTGCGCAAACACATCTTGCCGACGCCTCGCGGCTGCCCACTCGTTCACACCAACTACGAGTCGATCGAATGCCATCTGTGCTCCAACTGTCACAAATATCATACAACCGCTCCCGCGAATATCGGCCCGTCTGGTACGGCCAAATGCTCCCACTGTGTAAGCCAGAGGTCGGCGTGACGCCGAACTTTCTGTCCAGCCATTGATAAGTACTCAACGTTTGCAATGCTGTCGAGCCATACTGTGCGTGAACCCAGCAACTTGCTGATCCTCATCGCGGCATAGCCCGGAGCGGCGCCCGTTGACACAACGACATCGGGCCTGACTCGCACAATGATCCATGCGATTTGGATGAGCATGAGAACAAGACCGAGTTTGTTCCACCGTGTCGCGTCTCGCACAGTGTGGAATCGATGTCCGTGCACATCTTCTCTGTATGCTTTATTGACCGAGACGTAGACTACATGGTGGTTTTCGAACGCGGGCCTCAGCCGCAACAACTGGACCCAATGGCCCCCGCCGGAGGCGACTGCAAGTATGGTACGTTTGTTACTCATTGACTTGCTCAGATGATGCGCAGCCACGATAAAGGGCACCCATTGTTATCGGCCGAATTCCTTCACGTCTGGCCGAGTCAAGCACCATTCGGGTGGTGTCAAGCACAAATGATGCCCGTTCCTGTCTTTGTGACACTCGGTCGAAATCGTGGAGTAAAACAACCCCTCCCCCATCTCGCAGCAGTGCTTCGGCCGCTGAACCAAGTGTGGGCAGTACGTCGTGCGTGTCGCCACTATCGATGGTCCACCAGCCAACCGGTGCTCGACGCCGGCGAATCTCTCCGACGGTCCCGGGGTTCATTTTTCCGTACGGTGGTCTAAACATGCCATCAACCGGCAACCATCTTGATAACTGGTTATAGCCATGGCATAGATCAACAACTGCATCTCGGGGACGTTTCCATGCATTGAGATGCTCGGATGTATGACACGCCACCTCGTGGCCCGCGAGTACGATCTCGTCTAGCAACTCGGTCGCATGGACAGCACGGCCACCAAGTGCGAAGAACGTCGCTTTCGCGTCATACGAAGCCAACACCTTAGCGACTTCTCTGGTCAGTTCCACACCTGGACCGTCGTCGTAAGTCATGCATACAACGCGTTCCAGCCGACATACTTGTCGCAGAAGGCGGCTTGGCCAGTGTCGTACACACGATGCACGAAATGCCTTGTGCATAGACGC
Source organism: Phycisphaerales bacterium (assembly GCA_041742635.1). GTDB lineage: Bacteria > Planctomycetota > Phycisphaerae > Phycisphaerales > UBA1924 > JTS-AC122. The sequence goes on along the minus strand of JBGSIF010000136.1, from coordinate 32,080 downwards.
TCAATCAGGAACGGCCATACAGTCCAATCAAGTACGCCGGCCTCGCTCGATTGATACGAATCCGGAATCGAGGCCGATCGTCATACTCTTGAAAGATGACCGAAGTAATATGCCTGAGCGATGCTGGTATATTTCGAAGTACGGCGTGCGATTTCGGATCATCTTTAAGCGAGATGCACATCACACCTTGCGGCCCCAACCACTTCGCAGCGCGAGCAATCTCGTCAGAGGCATCCTTGATGGTCGGTAAGTAGTATATGACTTCATTGAAGACAATAACATCGATCGCGTCTCGCTTCGGCTCACAGGAACCCATGGAGCCGACCTCGAACTCACAGTGTGCTGGATAGGATTGTCGCTCTGACTCATACGTCTGTGTCGCCGTTTCGACGGCAACCGGGTTGATATCATTTCCTCGGTACCACTTGCACCCATGCTGGGTCAGCGCCGTGGCAAGTAAACCCCGGGCACAACCGATGTCCCAGACATGCTGCATCGAAGGCGCGAATCTGGCAAGCAACTCGCCTGTCAGTGCATTCCGTGCGGTGATCGAGAACATGTGCTTCAAATATGCCGCCCGCTTCCCAGTGAAGTAGTCCGGGTTTTCAGGCTTTTCAGGGTTTGTGAGTGCCGGCGCGGCAGATCGTACGCGGGATGCAACATACGACGATGCGTACACCATCCGACGCGCGTTGTACGAGAGGGTGGCGAGTGCCTTTTCCTTCAGGCTGGTAGTCATGACAATCTTCCTTGTGTCACGGTCGTTAATATTAGTTATTAGGCGTTGTTAGTTTTTATATACATTTGTGCGGCACAGTAATATTATACACAACAGGCTATTCACACCGAAGAAGCACGAACTACTACACCCGAGTTCTTACCCACTGTTTATTCAACGGGCCGCATTTCCAACCGTACTTAGGTGCAATCTTGAGCCTCCAGAGTCGGTAGTAGATCATATGTATACAGTCGGCATACATCGTAAAGAGCAATGTGCGCAGGTGGGATACGAACCCGCTCCTCACGACCAAGAACGACACGAGCGGATGTTCTGTGGCACCCAGCCGTAGTTTATAGTCATAGTGACCGGGTCCACCATCGACGTACCGTACGCCGCTTGCCATCAATTCTTTCAGCATCGTCGCAAGCCCCACCCGGCCAAGCGAGTACGGCTCCCACTTCTCCCCCACTGCCCGAGCGGGCAGCCTCCAGTACGCTCGCTCTCGAAGCCTATAACTCCAGTATAAAGACACGCAGTCGCCGTCGATTTCTTGTTCAACGAACGAGACGCGCCCGGCCTTCGATAGTTCATTTGTCAGTTCACGCGCGAATGCCTCCGACCCCGCCCAGTCACCGAAGTGTCCCGGCTTCCGCTCGGCTCTCCATTGCTCCGTATGCAAAGGCACAAACCGGTCGAAGGCGCAAGCGACCTCGCTCGGTTCGGTCACGCTTCGCACACGACTCCCAACCGCCTTATTGATTTTGTTGAGGTTGCGTCTGAGATTGTTTCGGTCTGATTTTTCGAGAGACGCGAGATAGTCTTCAAAGCCTCCGGGAAGATCCCAGCGTGTGAATGTTCCACATACTCTTTCTCGTACTTTAAAGTTAGGACACATTTGGTTAGTCCCGATGCTGCCAACTCCACGCACAGCACCGGCTTCAAGTGTATTCCCCTGCATTTGACCGAAGTGAACAATATCGCACTTGTGATCGTTGAGCAGCTTCGATACGGTTATTTTCATCACTTCATCGGCCCAGTCAGGCTCGATCGGCGGCGACATCACTGCAATCGTCGAGTCGCAGCCAATAAATCGAGCTATCTTTCCGCCGATCGGCCAATGCGCAAGACTCTCTATGAACATCGGTAAAATGCCTACAAGTCGTCCTCTGTCCGAAGCACTGGCCGCGACCGTTTGTTCACGGCACACAATAATGGCAAGGGAACCTCTGCCGTAGTGATCCCACCAGATTCTGGCGTAGGTGGGACAACTTGATATTTCGGCGTTCGTTCGTTCGACGAGCTCGTCCCACTCTGTTATGATGTTTCGCGTCTGATTCCAATCGCTAACGATGTCTAACTGGATATTTGGTGCCATGCGCGTCGGCCCATCGCCAGCATACAGACTGGGTGCATTATCGTCGGCGTGTGTTGCTAGGATGGACATACAGAATGTGCTTAACAATAACTATTCTCTGACGCGATTCTCACGCCTTCGCCTCGGCTCCTCTCAGCACAGCCGCCCACGTCGGGGGCATGTTGCGCGGAACCTCTACCGCGCTGAATACATTGCTTTCGCGCGACCCATGCACCTTGACCCACGAGGCCATGCGATTGATTCCCTCCTCCAAGTCCATGAACGCCTTCGGTTGGAAGATCCGGTGCGCCTTACCATGATCCGCATACGCCACCTTCACTTCGTTTCGTGGCGGCAGGTGTACTTTCTGACAGCCAACTCCCATCGCGCGAGAAACCACGTCGGCCAGCACGTTCACCGTAAATGGCACATCCGCACCGATGTTGAACACCTGGTTTCTTGCGTCTTTGATATCGACTGACTTGGCAATAGCCGGCGCAACGTCTGAGATATCAGAAAACGCTCGCATCTGCTCGCCGTCACCAAAAATCGTGAGTGGCTCGCCTCGCAAACACTGGTTCATGAAGATCCCGACCACGTTGCGGTATCGGTCGCCGATGTTCTGGCGAGTGCCGTAAACATTGTGTGGGCGGAACGTGATTGAATCAAGGCCGAACATCTCATGTGCCACCCGAAGGTCTTGTTCAACGGCAAGTTTGGCGATGCCATAGGGATCCTCCGGTACGGGAATCATCTCCTCTGTCATCGGCGATTGCCCAGCACCATAGACCGCGATCGACGACGTAAAGACGAAGCACTCCACATCGTAGTTCACCGAAGCATTAATAAGATTCACTGACCCCACCAGGTTGTTCATGTAGTTGAAACGTCGAATGAAGTGACTAAGCCCCTCCGCGGCGTATGCGGCGAGATGGTAAACGTAGTCAAACCGGTACTTCGAGAACAACCTTTCGATGAGTTCCTGATCCATGATGGAACCCTCGACGAACGTAGCCCGTTCTGGCACGTTCTGAGCAAAACCACCGGACAGATCGTCCATTACAACTACCCGGTGCCCCATCCCAAGCAGAGTGTCCGCGACATGAGAGCCGATGAACCCCGCGCCGCCCGTCACCAGTGAAGTTTTCATAGACTATTCCTTCCGAACAACACAGTACTCATTTATATTACCAGACACCCAACAAGTTGAAGCATTGCTTTCAAGAGTTATCACGACATCTGCGGTGCTGGGGCCAGCGGCTCGTAACCCGTATCCGGCTCATCGCCCCGTTCGATAAACTTCTTGAGGTCAATCTTCTTGTTCCATTCAATCACCGTCTTGTACATCGCCAGACGGCCTTCAAGACTTTCGTTAGTTCCCAGCAATCGTCTGATGGAATACAACGCACGCCGGATCCGGAAGTGGGTTAGCGTGGCGGTGCGTAGACTTTCCATACTCGACGGGCCAAAGTGCTTCCAGAAGTACCGATAACGGTTCCGCAGTTTCTCAAGTGCGAAGCGAATCGGAAATCGCTTGACCGATTGCCCCCATAAGTGGGTAAACACCGGCTCCGGTGTGTACAGAATCGGCTTGCCCAAATCCCAAACCCGCTTGCACAAGTCTACTTCCTCAAAGTTATAGAAGAACCGTTCATCAAACCCATTTAGTTGCTTGAGCACATCCGCTCGGAACAGCACACAGCACCCCGACTGCCAGTCTACGGCCCGCTCGGTCGTGCCGTCCCAACCCTTGTACTCACCGGACGCGAAGTAGTCGCTGAATCGCGCGAGTCGGTGCAAGAACAATGCCTCGAACCAGTACCGCCGAACTGTTGGGAACAACTGTGCAGGTTCGTGAAAAGTCTGATCCGGATTGTGGACTCGGCATCCATAGGCTCCCGCTTCTGGGTGTGCGTCCGCAAACTTCATCCACTTGTCTAGCGCCGCTTCGTGGCAAATCGTATCCGGGTTGAGAATCAATACATAGCCACCTCGCGCGGCACGGATACCAATATTATTCGCTTTCGCAAATCCTAGATTCGCACCGTTCTCCATGATACGAACCTGAGGGAAGTTAGAACGGATCCAATCGACCGAGCCGTCCGTCGATCCGTTATCAGAGACAATAACCTCGAACTCCGTCGAGTGCTGCTGCCCGAAGATCGACTCCAAACATCCTTTTATTACTTTGAGGTCGTTCCAGCAGATGATGACGATCGATAACTTCATGTGAATATTCTCCCGAACATATGAATTAGTCTAACGCTTATCATTTTAGCGCCAATCCCGGCCTCACTGACTCTTGACGGTCCCATCGCACTCGCTCCGCGGCGCATCGCCTTTCGCACCCTCGATCCGCACCGATTTCCGTCGGTCCCGCCAACTGCGATATAACTTCTCGGACGATGATGACACCAAACCAAGCACGCTCTTTGAACACGCTTCGTACGGGCCGACCGCCGTGACATCGATGCCGCGCACACCTTCTTTGAAGTGATGCACACCCGGATTTGCTTGCGGATCGATCCCGCCGAGGTCGTACCATACACGCCCGGCGTTGTGCGCGGCACAGATCGTGTCCCACTGAAGCAGATACGCCGCGTTGCATCTTAAGCCAGCAGGACTCGTTGCTCCCAGTAGATACACGCATGTGTCTCCGAGCGAACTCGATACGTGCCCGGCAAGAAGTTCGCCGTCTCGCTCGGCGAGTCGCACGGTGAGAGGTTCTTCCGAACCGCAAGAAGCCGAACACGCATCCTGCTGTACTTTCATAAAATATGCCGCGTCGTGGTTCGCATGAACTCCTTTACGTGCGACAAACTCGTCATACAACAAGACGAAGCGTTGCATCGATCCTGTATCACGATGCGCCGTTACCGTCACACCTTGGCGCTCCGCTTTGTTAAGACAATTTCGCCATTTTTGCGCAAGCCCCGACCTTATCACGCTCATCGGCTCGTCGACACGCCGGATCATTGTTCGGTACGTTGTTGCCATTGTTGATGGCACGAACCCTGCCGCTTCCAACACTTCGTCTTGTGCGGCACTCCAACGTGCATCACCGATTGTGCCGACGATACGCAGGACCATCCCACGGTCTTTGACATACTCGGCGTGCAGCATCTGGGTGACTCCGCGAAGTCGATCGAGATGCACTGTGGACGGCTCATTGACCCGCCGCACCAGCGGGCCGCCATTTACATACGCCACGCCCCCCCCTACAACAGGCAAGCCTTTGACTCGGACATCAGCAAGCCCTCTTAGCACACCATCCGTAACGCACGCGACATGCTCACTCACCGCCCCCACATGCGCGGCCGCGGCAAGCCCGAACGCCCACCCCTGCCGATAGTTGTAGTCAGCGAACAGCGCGGCTTCTCGCTCCCATGTTGCCCGATCAAGTTGGGTCACTTCATGCTTCAACGCACGCTCGCCGACTGGTGTGCCGGGTTGCTTGTCACCGGTGCATCCGTAGAATTGTTCTGTGCTGGCCTCATGGCTCGTTTCAACTTTCGCACCACCCGACGCAGCGCAAACACCCATCGATAGGCACCGTCGATGGTCAGACAAAACTCCAGCGCCGAGGTCTCCGGCGTCATCAAGTATCGGCCTACGACGCCCGGCTGCACCCCCGTATCCGTCGGATCGAGCGTGAGAAACTGCGTATATCCAACCCGCCTTGCGACCGATGCGACGCTGGGAGTCCACGATCCAAACGGAGCCGCGACCGTACTCACCGCTCGTCCCACAATCTGTTCGACGGCGTCCTTTGACTCGATCAACTCCTGCTCGGCGTCATGCTGTGGGATACTCCCCAGCGCCGCGTGACGTGTCGTATGCGATCCGATTCGGCAGACCGGAATATCCGCGGCCCGCCGGAGTTCCTCCGCAGTCATGAGACGCTGCACTCGCTCCGGATGCCCTTCACGCATGTACCATTCCGGCGTTCGACCGAGATTGCCCGGCACCGCGAATACCTCCACCGGCACCCCCCACTCCGATGCCGCCGGCAGCATGTGATCATGCAAGTTCGCAAACGCATCGTCGAACGTGAAACACACGCTCGGCTTCCCCATCCGCACGCCGATTGAGTCTGCTTGATCGAGCCGAATCGCCTTTGACCGTGCGATGCGAAGATGACGTTTCATCCCCTCTTGCTGCCGTGCGTTCACTCCGTGATAACACAGCACGACGCACGACCTCCGGCGGAGCCGCCCGCCCAATGTCAGACACCAGACCGCACACGCAACCACAACATACACGCCGCGCACCAGCACTCCGCGCTGCCCGTATACCCCCCCCGAAATCACATGGTCCGGATCGGTCAAGTCGCGTTCTCGCTCGTTGTGCGCTCTGGAAAGCCGCCGATAGCGACCCAGGATTTGACAAGCCCACCGAGCCGCTCGGGCCACACGATCGACCGTGGGAATAGCCTGGTCATCTCACCACCGCTCAGCAGCCGTATTTCTTTCACCGCCTCCATTGCTTTCATGGTGTCTTTGTAAGGCCCACGCCCGCCCACGGTCCATCGCTTGACGAGTGACGCACGAACACTCGCCGGCATCCATTGCCAACCCGGCACATGAAAGTGCGGTTCCATCGGGAACCAGTAGTTCGGCGTTTGCACCCAGTGTGCTCTCGCCACACGCTGTACTTCGCGCGCCATCGCCTCCTGGTTCTCCCAAGTGAACAGGTGCTCGATTACCGAGTTGCTGAACGCGACATCGAACGATCCGTCGGCGTACCCGTTCAGGTTTGTCGCATCGCCGACGACCGACTCAATGTTCGCACTCGTCGCTTGTTCTTTGAACAGGTTCACGAGCGTAATACGCACATCTTCGCGCCCTGCCCACCCGCGTTGCCGCCAGAACTCTTCTGTCCCGCCGATATCGATAATACGGATCGGCCGCCCGAGCGGCGCACACAGCCCCTCGAACTTAGCGAATCGTTTCGACCGCATCCGGTTGGAGAACGACGCCGGGTTCTGGACATCGGCCATATTGCCTAGCACACTGCTCATGCGACGCTCCCTGTCGCTCCCGCGAGGCGAACCGGCTGCTCCGCAACCGATCGCCCTTGTTCTTGACCCGCACGCATCGCCTCCGCGAGCACGCCCGATCCGCGTTTGCCACCGGTGCCTCGCTGCCCGCCTGTGCTCCCTCGTCCCGTGACGCCGTTCCCGCGAGGCCTGAGATTGGACACACCCGCCGGCTTGTGCCGGGCTTCGCGTTCCCACCCACCCACCGACACCATCGACCCCATCAGCAGATACGTCATCAGCAACGGCGGCCCGAACAACCCGATCGACAAACTCGCAACCATCAGCATCAAGAGCGAGCACGCCAGCCCGAACGCCAGCGCCCGGATCTGCGGCTGCTTCGTCCACGCCGACACCCGAGCACACCCGCGTATCGCTGAAATCTGTATCGTCAGAAACATAAACAGGCTCGCCAGCCCACCGTACAGAGCCACGATGATGAAATGGTTCACCACGTCCACATGCTGCCTCGTATCGATGAGCATCCCCCACGTCGCGTGCGGTGTCCGCCCGCCGACCCCCGCAATCGCATAATCCCCCACACGCTCGAACGCCACTTCCATCAACCGTCCTCGGTACCACGCCGTCTCTGAACTCAGTGCGAGATAATCGGCCAGTTGAAAGAAATGCCGGTTCGAGCCCAGTTCGACGACGACGCACGCGAACACCAACCCCGCCACCGCGGGCTTGATCGCCCACCGTGCATAATAGAACGCGCCGCACAGCATCAGCGTCACCACCGCGATTTGCGGCCCACTCGAAAGACTGCTCAGCGTCCCCAGGAACGCCGCCCCGATTCCTACCCACACCAGCCCCTTCGACTTGGCGATCCCTCGCATCGACCAGAGCAACCCGACAAGCATCGCCATTGCAACGCCGAAGTAGATCGAGTGAGCCGCACTCCCCCTCGCACGCAGGAAGCCATACCGGTACTCCGCCCCTTTGTCAAACCACGGATTGCCCCCGACCGCGTAATGCTTCGCATACGCCGACCAACTCGTCACCGACTCGATCGTCCCCAGCGTGCCCATCACGATCGCGGTCAGCACAACCGGACCCACTGCTGCTCGCCATTCACCCGGGCTTCTGAGCGCCAGCCTCGCGGCGAAGTACATCAGCACCGTATCAAGCACCCGCCCGGTCATTTGGATCATCTGTGTCTGATCCGCCTGCATCATCAGATTCGCCACCACGTCCCATGCCCACGCGACGATCACCACGACATCGATCACGTTCCATCGCAGCGGCTTGCCTTGCGCCGCACCCGTCAACCCCAGCCGCAACACCAGCGCCAGCGCCGCCGCCCTCGGTATCGACATCTGCACCACGCCCAGCGGCATCCGCAGATACTCCGGCCACAACAACATGCTCGCAATGATCACCCCCACCGCACGCCCCGGCGACAGGCTCAGCACCAGCCCGATCACCACCACCGCGATCGCTACCGTCTCGCCGATCATGCCGCGCCCGCCTCGCGCTGCTCAGGCTCTCCCCGCCGCGACTGCTCCACATTCGTTCGCACAACCCGGCCGATGTCATCGTGCGGCGCGCTCTCGCTACCCGTGCTCCCTAGTGCCCCAGTCCCTTCCCACACCACCACCGGGTGCCGTTCCCCGAGCCGCTTTGTGAACGAGCGCCTCATCGTCCCGTAGATCGAGCGGGCCTTTTCATACACACTCAACTTCGACCACCAGTACCGAAACATCGGCAGACCAGCATACTTCGGTGCGGGCAATCCGATCGCACGCAGAGCCAGTGTCCGCCCCCACACCGCGCCTCTTCCTTCCAGCAGCCCCGGCTGTGTTTCTTCCAGCGCCCCCGCCCCCGAACGCCCGAGCGTCAAGTACCCAGCCTTCATCGCCCCTTCCAACACGGCTCGCCCTCGTTCGCTCCGGACCACGATCAGCGACCGCCCCGGATCGTTCTTCGGCAGCGGGTGCCGCCACGGATCGCCCACTGCGATGTCTGCGAACTCGCCCGTGTGGTCCGCGCACACGTAACACCGCCACTGCCGATGCTTCTGCAAAATCTTTCCCCACGAATCGTCATACGACAACTCACGCACCACCTTACCACGCGCCCCCACCTGCTTCCTGCCCGCTGCGTCTTGCGTCACTTCGCTCTCACGAGCCTCGACCCTTGCCATCCCAGGCCACCCGTTCCCTCGATACCGCACCCCCAGCACGCTCGACGGGTCTTCGATCCCCATCGCTCGCATCATCTCGATTGTTCCCTTTGTCGTGGGCGTGCCGGCACAGAAGATCCCGATCGTCAACCCCAACTTCTCGCTCAACTCCGGATCAACCTCGCACGCCTTCTTTGCCGCCGCCACGTCGCACGGCTTCCCGATCATCACGCACGCCCCCGCGGCTTCCTTCACACGCCCTAGCCCTTCGCACGGGCTTGCCGGTGCGTACCGCGAACCGGTCGCTCGTAACACTTCATCCCGTGTCCGACTTAGCACCGTTTGATTCAAGTACGGCACATCCTCTCGCGCCGTGATATGAAGCAGCCCGTGCATCCCCCCTTGCTCAATGCAGTACAGCGCAATAGCGCTCGCCGCACCGCCGCTCGACCCCGCGAACCGAACCGCTGGGTCCGTGGCGTACCCCTCCCACACTTCCAGCACCGGCCCCCATCCATTTCTTGCTTCGATATCAATCCCCGCCGGCATACCTGCGCTCTCGTGCGAAAGCCCCACGCCCGGACACACCGCCATCGCCGCTCGCGCCGCCGCACGACTCGACTCGCCACGCTTCAGCACCGGCCTTCGTCCAAACTCATATGTATCCACCATCTCGATCTCGCCCGGGTTCATCCCCGCGCAGGCTCCGCACCCGGTACACATCTGCACCTCGGCCACGTCCACAATATCAAGCACTCTCAATCGCATGACTCTCAGACCATTGCCCACAGTGGGAGACCTAACACCCCCGCCACGGCCACACATACTTCATCTTCTTGCATCCGCACCGTTGAGCAGCGGGTGCGCCCGCCACGCCTCCCCTTCACCCACTGGCCCGAGCATCGCCCCGAGTACCTTCTTGCACTCCGTTAGCGGCGACTCCCACCACTTGCTCATCCGGATCGCCTCACACGTCCGCTCATCAAACCGCGAGCGAATCACTTTCGCTGGGTTGCCGACGACAATCGCAAAATCCGGCACATCCCGCGTCACGACCGATCCCGCCCCGACCACCGCACCAAGCCCCACACGCCGGCACCCGGGCGTGAAGATCGCATTCGCACCCACCCAAGCATCCGACGCCACTTCAAACGGCCCGTACCGAACCGCGTCCTGTTCGATCACGCCCAGACACCGATTGAAAAAAAACGGGTGCGTCGATAACGTGTTCATCGGGTGATTGCGAGTGAATATGCTCACTCCATCCGCGATCGATACATACCGCCCCACCACCACCCCCGGCGGGAACGCGAACGGCACAAAGCAGTGCCCATATGAATACGCGCCAATCTCCACACCGCACCGCCCCCGGATGATCTCGCGCGCAGTTACCGAAAAATGCTGACCACCTTCGAGCCGAAAAGCCAGTGCAAGGCACTTCGCACGCAGTCGCGAAACGCCCGACCCCTTGACCAGCATCGTGCCCAACGCATGCCGCCGAAGCCCGTCTTCGGCATCACGTTTCGACGATGCACATCCCTCCGAACTCGCCCGTGCCGAATCCGCGCGGTTGCCGACGGCTCCATTCGTATCGTCTGACACAACTTCGCTCATCGCGTGCCGACCCCGCTCATAATCCCGCGCCGCGCCCACCCGGCCCGAACCGCCCGCACAAACTCGTCCCGCAGTGTCGGGCATATCAAACACGCCGCCCCCGTTACGCACACGCATCCTCCAAGGAGCGCCAGCCCGTTGTTGATCCAGCCGTGCCCGAGCGCCCCGCTCAGATCCACCGCTCCGCACCCCGCGACGGTCAACCCGACGAGCCACGCCGGACGCCAGGTCGCGCCGATCGGCACGCCGTGTTTTCGTCGCAACCGAACCACCGACACCGTCGTCGCCGCCACCTCGCCCACGATCCCGCACAGCACCACCCACTTCAGTTCCGCGCCCGATACCGCGACCCCGACCACGCCAACGAGCGCCATCGCCCGGACGATATTGGTCACCAGCGCGTTGACGGTGTCGCCGCGTGCCATCGCCGCGAGCGTCGGCCCGACGCGGATCACCCACGCCGCCTGCATCGCACCGATGAACGCCGTATACGACGCCGCGGCCGCGTATTTCTCCTTGGATATCAGCATGATCAGTTCATCACCGACGAGCATCGACACCACCGCGAGCAGCGACGCCATCACGCACAACCACTCGATGCACATCGAGTACCGCCGAACGAACGCGCCGGGCGAATCCTGCACTCGGGAAAGCATCGGCAGCCCGATCGCAACCGCGGTCTTGGCCAGCATCGCCACCGGCGCACCGATCAACAGCCCCGCGACGTAGTACACCCCGAGCAACTCCAGCGTGTACGCGGCACCGATGATCGCCCGATCCCCCTGATTCGTAAGATAAATCAGGATCCCGTTGAACAGCAGTGGCGTCGCGAACGCCACCAGCGTTCTCACCGATTCACGATCCCAACTCAGCCCGTACCGCCGCTCCGCCATCAAGTGCGTCATCGTGACATAGACCAGCGCGTGCCCGATCGACAGACACACGACCGCCGCGTAACTATCCAGCCACCACGCCAGCGGCCACGCCGCCGCCGTCGCTACTACGCTCGGCACAAGGTCCGACAGTGTGCTGGCTCCGTACCGAAGTTCCCGCTGTCGCCGAACGGGATCGAGATTCACAAACCCACGGATCAGCGGCACCGCGGCTACGCACACAAACGCCCACCACGCTTCACGGACATCAAATATCCATACGACCGGCCACGAAATCGCCAACAACACGGCGCACTGTGACACGCCGCGGATCACCATCACCGACTGCGCCGTGCGCTGCAATACCGGCTCGTTCCCCTTTGCCGACTGCACCAGCACCTTGTCGGTTGAAACATCGCTCACCAGTTCGACCAGCGCGAGTACCGACGCCAGGAGCGCGACAACCCCGACATCCGCCGCGTCGGTCAGCACCGCCGCGATGATGACGTTGCGTAACAGCCCAAGCACCTGCGACATCGCCTGCGCCGGTCCGACCGTTCCTAAGCCGCGCCATACTTGCTTCCGTGCCGTCATTGCAATCTAACTGACGCTATCGCCGAACGCCCAGAACCTATCTCTCAACGCGCTTCGCGCTCAACCCCGCGCACACCCGCGCAATCGCGTCCATCTGCGCCGTCGCCGCCCCAGCCGTCCGCGGCAACTCCTTCCGCAATGACTCTCGCGCCGCCCCGCGCCCCTCCCATGACCGCCACAACTTCTCCACCACGTCCTCCGTCGAAAGCGTCCGAGGATCGGCCACATGCTCCCCCTGACCGCACGTCTCGAATACCCCTTGCGTCTTGATGCTGTACGCCACCGCCGCCGTCGGAACGCCGCTTGACAGCCCCGCGATCGTCGCGTGCATCCGCGTCCCGCAGAACCAATCGCACTTCGCTATCAGCCACTTCGCTTGCCCCGGCAACTCTAGCGCCGGCGCCACTTCCAGCCGTTCCCGCGCCGACTCGCCAAGAACGCTCACGACCGCCGCCTTCACCGCTTCGCACGCATCCACATCCGATTCATAATGCCCGCTCGCCGTCACAACATGCGGCATCAGCATCACCTTCGCCTCGCTTCGCTCAACAATCCGTTTCACAAACGAGATCACCAGTTCCCGGTAATCCGCCCGCAACCCATACTGCACCTTCGCCCCGGCGAAGTCGTTGTACAGCAGCCCGCTCACGTTCACCCCCGCAACCTCCCAGGCACGCCCATCCGCCAACCACTTTCCAAGCCCCGCCCCGATTTCCCCAGGCTGGTGCGCCCGCAGCCCGAACGCCACATCAACCCCGCAGCGGTGCTTCGCCGCGTCGAACCCCTCCCCCGCCAACTCCTTCATCGCAGCGAAACTCCGCTCATCGCGTGCCCACGCCATCGCACTCTTCGACACAATCCGCGCGGCTCGACGACGCACCTCCGCCGATTCAAACGGCCCATACGTCTGCGGCAACAAAACCAGCGGCACCCCATGCTGTATCGCCATCTCTTTCGTGGCCGCGACCGCCGCAAACCGGCGCGCGCCGTACAGGTCCGCGAAACTATCCCCGCCGCTGATATCGAGTACCGCGTCCGCCGCGAGCACGCGCCGCGCCGCCGGGTTGTTGAGTCCGCCGAGTTTCGCCGCGAGCCGGATCTGCCACATCGTCTCGGGCTGATACAACCGCCGGGAATGCTTCGCCCCGACGAGGGTGTATTCGATGCCATCAACACTCCGCCCCGTCCGCACGCCCTTGCCGAAGTCCAACACCGTCAGTTCACACCCCGGCACTCTCGATAACAACCCTTCGATACACGAGTACGCCAATGCCGACACGCCCAGGTTCCCCGTATCCGGCGCGGCCCCCGCCAACACCAAGCGCACCCGCTGCCCTGCTTCGGTGCCTGTCTTCATCTGATTCCGCGCTTTCTCTTGTACCAACATCGCCTCGAATCCTGACCCGTTCAGCCCGCCCAGCACGCCCCGGCTTCTACCACGCGCCCCACCGCTTCGTACTCATTGGTGCGTCACCGGCGCGGCACGTTCGCGTGAACCCGTTTGCGACATGCTTTCACCACAGCCCGGTTCGGCGCTCACGCCCCGCGCTCCCACTCCTCCCCTACCGAGCCTCGCCGCAATCTCGTCCCGCCGCTGGGCGCCGACCCGCTCCCATGTAAACTCGTTTGCTCGCACCCGCCCGGCCTCCCCCATCGCTCGTCGCCACTCGACATCCCTCGCGGCCTGCGCCAGCGCCGCCGCCCACGCATCCACGTTATACGGATCCATCACACGACCTTCTACCTCATCACGCACGCCGCGCCCCGCGCCCATCGGCGACACCAGGCTCGCCAGCCCGTGCCCCATCGCTTCGTACACCACCAGCGGGCCACCTTCTTCCAAACTCGGGAACGCGAACACGTCCGCGCTCCGGTACGCACGCCCGACGTCGCCGCTGAACGGTGCCACGATCACATCCGCCCTATTCAATCGATCCTTGCACATCTCCGCGATCGTCGGCTCCATGCTCCCGATCATCAGCAACCGCCCTTTTACCTTCGATTTCTCCCACGCTTCGAGGAGCAGATGCGCCCCTTTACGCACACATATGTACCCCACGAACACGACCGTCATCCCTTCCGCAGGCTCCAGCAATCTCGCCGTTCCACTGAACCGCGCCGGATCCCAACCGTAACTCGTATCGATCAACTTCGATGCCTCGACACCCTCGCTCAGCAGCGACTCACGCACCCCGCCGTTCGGGCACATGATCCAATCCGCCAGCGCCAACTCTTCTCGTTCTTTCTGGATCCTGCCCTCGTCCAGGCCGTGCTTCGCCGGCACACCGATCCGCGAATACGCCTCTTCCAGTATCCTCCGCGAGAACGCCTTGTGGCAGTTGAACTTCTCGCGGATCACCGGCACTCCGCGCCCGCGAAGCACGCGCGCGATATCCAGCGTTACCTCGCTCCACAAGTACGCCGCCGATCCTTCCACTTCATTCAAAAACAGCCGCTCGGTTCGTTTCTCCCCTTCTCGACTCACCATCGACCACGGCAAATACCGCAGCCGCCGAGGCAGCCCCTGCCGGATATCACGCCCCCACTCGCTCCGATTCGCCCGCGGCGTGTACAGCCGCACCTTCACCGATTCACCCTGCATGTGCCTGCACACAGACCGGCAGATGTGACTCGGCCCAATCCCGTTGCACGGCAGCGGAAACAGCACATGCACCCGCGCGCTCATGCCCACTTGCCCCCGTCTCCTATCGCGCCTTGCTGATCACTCAATACCATCTGCTGTTTCTGTCGTCACCGATATCCCACCGATCGCTTTCGATCGTTACCCGTCCTTCATCGCACCAGACCCTCACGGCTGCAACGGTTGCTTCGCCCCCACCGCTCGGTACATCCCCGTTCGTCGCCCCACCGAATCGCTCGGCAGCAACGGTACCCCTTCTCGATTGCACAACACCGAACTTTCTCTCGCCGTAAAATCCTTCGCGGCTGGATCCACAAACAACTCCGTCGGCGTCCCCCCAGTCGTGAACCGCGTCCCCGCGGTCATCGTCCCGTGCGATGTCACATCGATAAAATGGTTATTGTCCGCCCATGTCGGGTCCGATATCGCCGGCTCACCGCTGGTCACCGTCGTGTTGAACTTGTGCAGCACGCACCCCTTCATACTGAAGTTGTGCAGACGTGTCGGAAAGTACACTCCGTCTTGCACATCGGGGTGATCGATCAGGAATACAAACCCCACTGGAATCGTCAGATTCCACCATAGCAGGTGATCCACGCTCGCCGCCCATGTTGACGAGTACCCGTTCGAATCCTGCTCGTTGAGCACATTCACGAACGCAATATCCGACCACGCCGGCCCCGTCCCGCGCCGCGTGTACCCCATGTTCCATGCCTGCGCTGTGTTATTCACCGCTCGCAGCCCATACACAATGATGTTCTCGAACGGCATCTGCTGCGTGTGATACTGCAACACGTCCGAGTGGAACCCCGTCCCTTCTGGGTTGATGATGTTCCGCACCTCGCTGTTCAATATCATCAGGCAGTTCACAAACGCGTCGTTCCCGATTGCGTCTACCGTGCA
Organism: Phycisphaerales bacterium; assembly: GCA_041742635.1. Taxonomy (GTDB): domain Bacteria; phylum Planctomycetota; class Phycisphaerae; order Phycisphaerales; family UBA1924; genus JTS-AC122. Next base: position 16,218 of record JBGSIF010000136.1, on the reverse strand, counting down.
TCCTCTCACCAGCGTCGCGCCAGTCCACCCCTCCACCGCGTCGCGCACGACTGTACTCGTGACATACACCCCACCCAGATACGCCTCCGGCGCAACCCAGCGAACCGCCTGCACTATGCTCGGCCCCATGAACGTGCAGCCATGCACCCAGATCACCGCTCGATCCGAGTTCGGCGGCTGCGCATTCTCCAGTTGGCACCCCACCACCGTCACGTTCCGCACATGAATCAACTTCGTCCGTATCCCCCCGCCCGGCGACTCTACGATCCGCACATCCCGCTTCCGTATCCGCGGATCCGTCTGGATCGTCAAGAACCGCTCTTCAGTCGTCGGATACGAAATCCAACGCCCCTCCGCGTCGCGCCCCGCCGGACCCCACGAGTGATCCCCCGCCTTCAGGTTGATCACCCCCCCGTCCGCTCGACCGTTCTGCCTTATCTCGATCTCCTTCGCCGCCTTGCAGATCGATCGGTACGGATTCGCGTCGCTCCCATCCCCAGTCGTGTCGTTCCCCGTCGGCGACACATACAGCGTCAGCGACGGCCCACCCGTCGGCACATTCAGAAACAGCGACGGCAACACCCGAGCCTCGCCCACGACCGGGTACGCGATCGCCCGCACCTCGATCAGCCCGCCCGTGAACTGATTCCCCTCCACTCGTGACACATACTCCCACACCCCCGTCTGGGCATTCAAACTCATCCGCGTCACGCTTGTCCACGGTCCGCCATCTACCGCAAAATCCACTCGTTCGATCCCGTTCATATGGAACGCCACCACGCCCACATCGATGTGTTCGTTGATCGACTGGTACGGCACCACGTCAAACCGCGCTATCGCCATCGCGTCGTACCCACGCTCACTCGGCGATCCAACCGCTTGCGGCTGCGGGGTCACTCCCGCCCACCCAATCCCGGGAATCATCACTGGCGGCGTCGCCAGCGCGCTGCTCGATACGACCACCTCCACTGGGTCCGTCAACGCCGATCGTGCGTCCTCATTCACCGCTCGCATCGTGTACACAAACGTACCGACCCCTGACTCGTCCACCCACACCGTCGCGCCCGGCGCCGCGTACCGCGTCGAATCCCCACTAAACGGCGGCTGCCGCTCGATCGTGAACGCCGATTGATTCGACGACGCTATCACCCATGACAACTCCACGCCCCCGGATCCGTTGTCCACCGCACGGACGTTCGTCGGCTTTTCCGGTATCCGCGTCGGCTGTGATTCGGCATATCGGCCCCCACCGAGCCGATCCGGCACCCAACCAAGCACCTCAGGAATCGCTCGATTTGCCGTCTCCGCAGCTGCCTCCTCCACCGGTAAAGCCCCAGGCTCCTGTACCGGGCTTTCCGCCCATCGATCGCTCCGAAGCCGCCGAGTAATTGAACGAGTCGCCGTTCTCCCCACTTCCCCCGCCATAACCTCGTTCGGACCATGATCTGTCAGTCCGCGCCACTCATCGGCGCTTGCCACCGCACGCTCGTTCCGCCGCTTCGCAACCACCACACCTGTGACCGATCCACGCGGGATTTCCCGCTCGAATCGTTCGCCATTTGGAAGCGAAAATACCACTTTTTCGGCCCCCCGCCCTTCGCGGGGCCCCGCAACCTGCCCCATCACACTCCACGCCGACAGCCCACACACAACGACCGACGCCCATCCCGCGCACGCACGCCGCCTTGTCCGTCGGCGGTCAGCACTCACTCGTGAACGTTCAAAGAAAGCCATATTCGGCATATCGCGTAGTCCTGGGGGCGGGCTGAGTCTTTTTCGCGCATTTCCTGCCGGTTCCGTCAAGATCCGCAGCCCCTGCGCCCTGCACCGATCGCGTCGATACAAATATACACGACCGATAATCTTTGGCCACCCATTTGCCGTTTGTTTATAGTCAAGGCTTCGCCTTCGTCGCGCGCACATTGGCGCGCTCGGCTCTCGTACAACCCAATCGTGGAAGCGACCTCGCAGGCCTCAGTCTTCCACTCGCTCTAGGATGCTTGCATCCACTTCCAGGCTCGCCGCTCGTCCGAGCGTTTGAATCTGAAGGTTGATCCGATCCCAGTTTCTTGCCGCTTCCACTAGCCCTTCGATCCCCTTAAACGGGCCGGATACGACACGTACCCGGGTTCCATTCACCAAAAACGGGCTTGTTTCGAGTGCCCCGCCCATGTGGTAAACGTTCCGAATATGCTCGACTTCACGCTCAAATCCAATTTGATCCGGTACTGCAATCACTCGGGCCACTCGCCGCGTTGAAATAGCGAGGTAGGTTTCGTCAACCGTGCACCGAACAAATACATACGACGGAAATAACACCGAATCCACTACCCGGCGCCGGTGCCCGTAGAACCGTACTTTTCTCGTCAACGGTAGAAAAATCGGCACTCCCACCTCGCCGAGAATCTCGGCTACCGCTTTTTCTTGCCGAGACTTGACGTGCAGCACATTCCATCGGCGGTCCCGAACGGGGACTCCTTCAGTGGGGGTGGACGTCTGATCAAGAGTTTGACTCGGGGCCAATAACATCGGGAACCTTGTTCCTCAATCAGTGAAGTATACTAGCCGATCGGCTGAATTCCCCCCCAAATGAGTCGTTCACGGTTGATTTCGCGCATCAATAACGATTGGCCCCTGTTCACAGGCCTCCAGAGCGTCGTGGCTCATTTGATCAGATTGATCGTTACAAACTAACCAGTTCAACTTGTCCGCAAAAAAACTTGCGAGCAACCGCGAATCTTCGTCTTGAAGATCACTTCGGTTATCGGACACACTTTGAACCCAAGTGCTTTGCTTGCACCTACGAGAGCAATGCCGAATGGCACCATCCTCATGCGCAACACACATGTCGCATGTTCCGATATTATTACCAACAATGTTGCACAATCAAATGCGCAGAGACATCTCTGAAGATTTGCCTGCGCCTCGTGTACTCGGATTGAACCCCGATCAGAGTTTCTTGACCGTAAGCGTCTCCGAGTTGAACTCGAACGTGCCGCCTTCCCACATCGATCGGGCGGCCAGGTCAACCACGACCATGACCTTCGTACCTTGTTCGATGTCGCTCAGCGGCTGTTCGCGGGTGCGGATGCACTTGAGCCAGTTCAGGCGATGTTGATCCTGGTCGTTGCCCACGTCCGCACATTCGATCGTGCGCTGCTCGACCTCGTTCGTGAACTTCGATTCGGGGCGGATGACACAGTGCCGGCTGTTCAGGAAGATATTGCCCTTCTGGCACCGGATCAGGTCTTCCAGACCGTTTTCGTTGTTCGTATTGCCCGCGACGGACATTTGGTGCCCGTTCTCGAACTGGACCCCGAGGGTGACCATGTCGAAGTTTTCCATGTCCTTGTCGATCATGTGCGACCCGAGTCCTTGGACGCGCTTGGGCCAGCCGACGGAGTTGAGCGCGACGAAGAACGGCGTCATCTTGTGGACGAGCAGGTCGCCGATGATGCCCGTGGAGGTCTCGCGGTATCGCCGCCAGCGGATGTAAAGTTTGGGATCCCAGGCTCGCTTGCCGATGGGCTTGCACCATTCGTCCCAGTCGAGATTCTTGCCGGGTGCCCACTTGTCGTCGAGGCCGTAGTAGTTCCACTCGCCGCTAGGGGTGTTGCGGCAATAGGTGCTCTGGCTCCAGAGGGCGGGTCCGAGTTCGCCGGATTCAATGAGTTTCTTGGCCTCGGCGAACTTGGGGAGCGCGGCGTACTGGGTGCCGACCTGCATAATCATGCTCGGGTTGGCCCGGCAGACTTCACGCATGCGCAGCGCGTCTTTCAGATCGATCGTCATCGGTTTTTCGCAGTAAACGTCCTTGCCGGCGAGGATCGCGTCGATGGCGATGGGGGCGTGCCAGTGCTCGGGGGTGGCGATGAGGACGCCGTGTATGTCGTCGCGTTCGAGGATTTTCTTGTAGTCGCGTGTGACATCAACCGTGACGCCGGTCTGGATGCTCTCTATTTTCTTCTTGGCGTTCTCGGCGAAGATGTCGTTGATATCGCAGACCGCGACGATCTGTACTTTTTCCTTCCCGTCGCGTGCGAGGGTGGCGAACGACTCGCAGTGCCCGGTGCCCATTCCACCGGTGCCGATGACGGCCATGCGGATGACGTCGCCGTCTTTGAGCGAGGGGCGGGGCTTGGCCTTGGCGGTGGGCTGCGAGGTGTACGAGAACACGGTGCGGGGGATGCCACCGGACGCGGCGGCGGCGAAGCCTGCGGCGGCGGTGACTCCGAGGAAGCGACGGCGGGAGGGGCCGGACGACGGGTGAGACGGGCGTGAGTTCAAGTAGCACCTCTTTGGATGATTAGGCAACAAACCTGTACGCAAACGGTTCTTTATCTTCCGACATCAGTATACCAAGTCGGTGTGTCGAAAGTGGACACCTGCCAGATTGGTGGCCCGATCGACGATCAATCGATCGTGGCAGCACGTTCGGAGTGAGAATTCGCAAGAGCGCTGGACAGTCAGGAGGAGAGACGTGTTCATGGATCGAGTCGTAAGGGAGCGTGTGTGTGTGCTTGTGTTCGCGATCGTGTCGCTCACGAGCGGGGTCGCGGCGAACGCGCAAGCGGCTTGGCAGCCAGAAGGCCAAGCCGCGGTGAAGGTGAGCCGGGCTGCGCTGGCCGAAGCGTACCTGCGGTTTGAGCGAGCATTCTTTGCATCGACGCCAACGGGAGAACAACTACGGGATGCAAACCGTGCGTTCGACCGAGCCTCGCTCTCATTTTTTACAGGCGGCTACGGGGAGGCTGTGCGAGTGTTGAACCAATGGCGCCGAGGCCTCGCGCCATCGAAGGCCACCGCGGACGAAGAACTTCTGGATGACCTTGTATGCCGTGTGTCGAATCGAGTCTGCACGGCAGCGATTCTACAGGAAGTTGAGATTCGACGCATGTCCGGGAGTGAGGACGCGAACACGATCAGACCGGAGTGGAAGCGAATCGCAGTTCTCGTGCGTCCTGCGGGAGAAACGGGGAAAGCATCCGAACGGAATCTGGGGACTCTACTGCCGACCGACGACTTTCTCGATGAGAATCGCTGGACGATCGTGTATGACCAAGACGGAGAAGAGAAGCAGTACGAGGTCTTCGGACGAACCGACATCGGCGTCGAACGAGTGCTGGGTCGGTACGTGGTGGTGAAAGAGACAATGGCCTCGGCGCGGGCGGATCATGCCGAGAGGCTGATTCGCGCGCGGCGGGCACACCCTGAACTCTCGCGTGGAATAGCAATGTGCCTCGCCAGAAGCGAGCTGCTGACAGACACGCCATCGTCAAATGAGTCGGCGGAATTTTTACTGAATCCGGTGACGCTCAAGGCCGACGTGGAGCGTGAGATCGATTCGCTCCTCGACGGCGAAGATCCGTATCGGCGACGAGTCGGCGACTACTGGAGTGTGCTGGGGCTTGGGGAACAGGGCGAAGGGGATGGAATCCCTGCCCGTGTGTACGCGCCGGCAGCGGCCAAGACCGCAGTGAAGATGCCGTTGGTCATCGCGCTGCATGGGGCGGGGGGTGACGAGCACATGTTTATGGAGGGATACGGCTGCGGTGTCATCCGACGCCTGGCCGACCAGCACGAGTTCATTGTGGCATCTCCCCGAAACGGGCCTTTCAGTGGGAATGGAGAGTATTTCGACCGGATCGTGGAATCGATGACATGGTTGTACCCGATCGACGAGCGTCGGATCTACGTAATAGGTCATTCAATGGGTGGTGGCGTAGCGACTGCGTTGTCAAAGTTGCGTGCGGACAGAATCGCCGGAGCGTGCTGCATCGCAGGATTTGGCGGCGCGAAAAAAGGTACGAAGTTCGCTCCGACGCTGGTCATCGCGGCGGAACTGGATGCGTTGATGCCGATCGAACGAACACGCGCCGCAGGACGAGCGGCGGAGCAAGCAGGAGTCGGTGTTGAGTTTCGTGAGATCGAGGGGTATGGGCATACGCTCGTGGTGGGGGCGGTGCTTCCGAGTGCGGTGGAATGGTTGATGCGCAAACGCCTTGGGTCGGAGAACAGCGACGGCAAAGGAAAGTAAGTCCAATGCCGGGTTGGATCGCACATGGTGTGATTTGGACAGCAACCGCAATGATTTATTCGCGCGAACCCTGGGTTGCCACGCCCTCGACAAAGAACCGCCGAGCAAAGAGATACAACAACAAGACCGGGGTGAGTGTGAGGATGCTGGCGGCCATGACGAGGTTCCAGGGGGTACCGCCGTGCTGGGATTGGTACATCTGAAGCCCCAGTTGAAGCGTGTACTGCGATTGATGATTGAGGAAGACAAGGGGGCCAAGAAAGTCGTTCCACGAGCCGATGAAGTAGAACAACCCAACGGCGACCAAAGCGGGCTTGGACAGAGGCAGGATGATGCGCCAAAAGATACCCCAATGAGAACACCCATCGATGGTGGCGGCTTCGTCGAGTTCTCGCGGGATACCGAGAAAGAACTGGCGAAGGAGGAAGATGCTGAACGCACCGCCGAACCAAGCCGGGAGCCAGAGGGGCGCGAAGGTACCGATCAACCCAAGATTTTTGAAGATGATGTACTGCGGTGCGATCAGCACGGCCTGTGGGATCATCAGTGTGGCGAGTACGAGCAAGAAGACGGTGTCTCGCCCACGCCATCGCAGACGTGAAAAGCCATAGGCGACGACGGCGCTGGAAAGAACGATCCCGGCGACGCCGAGGAGGGCGACGATGGTGGAGTTCCGCAGATACACCGGGAAGTCAGCCACGGGGCTGGTCCAGACTTCGGAATAGTTGTGTGCAGTTTGGGAACCCAACTCGGCCCAGTACTTCGGTTGGATGGGCGGGATCGAACAGTGGGGATCTGCAGGATCGGCGAAACGGGGTAGCGGCGAAACGCCCGGAGCGGCGGCTTGGTCCTTGGGTTTCAACGAGACAACCGCCATCCAAACCACGGGCACGGCATAGAAAAACGCGAGCAGCCACGCGAACGTGGTGAGGATCAATCGTGATGGACGGCGGCGTGGCATATCAAGGTTATTAGTGGCGGAATCGTCCGACCGCACTCGGATTCAAGCGGCGCGGTAAAAAATGACCCCCCGAGTCGCGCGAAGCACCAAAACAGTCAGGGCAACAGTGGCGAGGATCTGGATCCAAGCCAGGGCACAGGCGTACCCCATGCGTCCGTAGTAAAACGCGTTGAAGTAGACGTACATGGAGTAGGAATACGTGGAGTTTTCCGGCCCGCCCTTGGTCATGATGTGCGGTGCGGCGAAGAGTTGCATGGCCCAGATAAGCGACATGACGGAGTTGAAGAGGACCGCCGGTGAGATCATGGGTAGGGTGACGTAGCGGAAGCGGCCCCAAGCAGAAACGCCGTCGAGATCGGCGGCTTCGTAGAGCGAGCGGGGTGCGTCGCGGAGTGCGGCGGTGTAGACCGTGAGCGACCCGCCGATGACCCAGAGGCTCATGAGTACCAGCGAAGGCATGGCCAGCGCGCGCGAGCCGAGCCAGTCAGGGCCGGTGATGCCGACGACGCGAAGCGCGGAGTTGATCAGCCCGTAGCCGGGGTTGAAGAGCCAGGACCAGGCGATGACGCCGGAGACGGCGGGGACGAGCGTGGGCAGGAAGATGATGGCGCGGACGCACTCGCGGCCGCGCAACCGCTGTTCGAGCAGCACAGCAATCCCAAGCGTGAGCACCGAGCCGAGGACAACGGAAGCAAGTGCGTACACGAGTGTATTTCTCACGACATCTTTGAACATCGGGTCGGTGGCGAGTTCCGCGTAGTTATCAAGCCCGACGTAGACGGGCGATTCCAGCAGCGAGAGGTCGCAGACCGAATACACCGCGCTGAGGACGGCGGGGACGGCGAAAAAGAGCATGAAACCGATGATCCAGGGGGAGATCCAGACCAAGCCCCGGCGAATGTCTCGTGAGGATGTGGATGAAAGATGTTTCATGCACCACCAGCGGAGCGGAGCCGTCTAGCCCGTAACTGAGCGGATTTGTCGAGGAGGGTCTGCGCGCGGGCTTGGACCACCGAGAGTGTTTGTTGCACGTCCGAGCCGTGCCAGATGGAGTCGAAGGCACCGTTCGTGAGGTCGGCGATCGCCTGCCAGGCGCGGGTCTGAGGAAGCACGATCGCACGTTTGCTCTTGACGACCTGATCAAAGACGCGAACACTGCGGTTGGGGTGGGTCTGCATGAACCCGGGGGAGCAATCTCGCATCGGCGAACTCTTGCCGTGGAGGTATGCAAGCCGTTCCTGTACATCGCGCCGCTGCAAGTAGCAGAAGAAGACGTAGGACTCTTCGGGGTGCGGGCAGCCGCGGGGGATCATAATGACATCGGCCTCGAGCAGCCCGAGCGGGTGCTGGGGATCCAAGACCGACTCGTGAACCGGCATGGGAACGGCGGCGTAATCCAAGTCCGGCTCGCCGCTCCCGTCGTGCTTTCTCTTAGCGTGAAGGTTGATGAAGTTGGCGAGCCAGGGGCCTTGCACGATCATGGCGACCTTGCCGGAAATAAAGGGATCGTCCGGGGAGTGGAAGTTGCGGCCGTACCGGTTGCCGAACTCGGCGCTGCGGGCCGGCCCGAGGCGTGCGGGGTACCCACTCACCCAGGAATAAGCGGCAATGCTGGCGGGCTGGTCGATGAGCGCGCGATTCGTGGGAGCATCGTACAGCGCGCCGCCGAACATGATGGGCCAGACGTACGGCCACCATGTCGGGAGATTCGGCAAGAAACCTGCACGCTCGATCCGCCCGGCACCTCCCCCACTGCCCGCCGGTACGACCAGTCGATCCGCGATCGAGTCGAGTTCGGCGGTGGTGAGCGGCGGACGGTCTGGATCAAGCCCGGCGTCGCGGAAGAGTTGGCGGTTGTAATACAGCCCAAGCGCGTAACAGGTGTTGACACCCGCCCATTGTTTGCCGTCGAAACTCAGAAGTTGGCGGATGCTCGGCGCATACCCATCGGGATCAAGCGGCGACGCCATGCCGCCCGGCGTGCTTGCGAACTCGTCCATCGACATCGCGGCGCGAGTCTGGGCGAAAAGGGGAACGTGGTAACTGTACAACCCCACCAGGTCGGGCGGATCTCCGCCGCCGATGGCGGTCATGGTTTTCGCGGCGATGTCGCTCACGGGGGTCCGCTGCACCCAGATTGTGTCCTGTGATTGATTGAACTGATCCACCACGGACTGGATGGCATCACCTTCGGTCCCGGTCCATTTTTCCCAGTAGTGGAGAACGACACGGCCCGAGGGAACACCGGCCTCGCGGCGCGGTGTTCGCGGCCAGAGGGCGACCGATAGCCCGGCGCCGCCCAGTGCGGCCAAAGCGGCACGGCGAGTCAGGGTGTGCGTCGGGGTTGGCGGTTCGTGCCCCATAAAGATGCACAATAGTCGAATTCCCGAGTCAACGCGGGCACGCGGGAGGAGTCGAATAACACCACACGGAGATTGGCGGGCTGAAGTTGCCCCTGCGCGAACCATCTAGAACCGCCGGTTTATGAACGGCGCGTACAGGCGAATGGCATCCACCACCCGAATCCGATATGCTTGCAAGATCATGACTGGCAATATTGTCCAGCCTGCATCGGTTGAATTCGCTTCTGCGAACCCCTACTACCACCGGTAAGGGGGAGCGAGCGGACAAGCAGATCTTCGGGGGGGTGCGGGTACCGGTTTCGGAGGACTCGATGAGTCGAGCAGATATTCCCCTACCACAGCCCCCGCGGGAACTCCCGGGCTTCCTCAAGACGTCGCGCAAGGACATGTGGTGGGTGCCATCGCTGTTGACCTTCTTGGGGTTCGGTGCGTTCATCGTGTACGCCACGGCAATGGCACTCTTCGGGCAACACCACTACTGGTTCGCTGGCGGGGGAGCGCACTACCTCTCTCCGATGTATTCGCCGCTGCTGTTCGAACTGCCGGGGCAAAATACCGGGCATGCCTGGTTCGGTGAAGCCCCGGGGTGGATGGCATCCCTACCTCTCTTCTCGCCGGCGATGCTCATCCTGTGGGCACCCGGCGGGTTCCGATTTACCTGTTACTACTACCGTGGCGCGTACTACAAGGCCTTCTGGGCCGACCCGGTCTCGTGTTCGGTCGGTGAGCCGGGCTTTCGTGGCAAAAAATATCGGGGCGAGAAGAAGTTCCCGCTCATCCTTCAGAACGTTCACCGTTATTTCCTGTACATCGCGGTCATCTTCATTTTCTTGCTCGCGTACGACGCGATCATTTCCTACATGTTCACCGACGAAACAACAGGAAAGAAGACCTTCGGCATTGCCGTCGGCTCGATCGTCTTGACCATCAACCCAATCTTGCTCGGCGCGTACACCTTCGGTTGCCATTCGCTGCGGCACCTCATCGGCGGCAAGAAGGACTGCCTGAGCGAACTGGGCGCGAAGAAGAAGGCATACGACTGCGTATCGTGCTTGAACAAAAGCCACATGCGATGGGCTTGGTTCAGCCTCTTCTGGGTCGGGTTCACGGATTTTTACGTTCGCGCGTGTGCGATGGGGTGGATCACGGATTATCGAATTCTCTGATGTCCTAGGCACTCGGCACTAGGCGTTCGGCTCTCGGCTGGAAGACACGTACTTATGGCTCAATACGAACCTCGTGAATATGACGTCGTTGTAATCGGTGCCGGCGGCGCGGGCCTGCGTGCCGCAATCGAAGCCTCCGCTTCCGGTGCCAAAGTCGCCGTCATCTGCAAGTCTCTCCTGGGCAAGGCGCACACCGTGATGGCCGAGGGCGGCATGGCCGCCGCTCTGGCGAATGTCGATGACCGCGACAGTTGGAAGGTTCACTTCGCCGACACGATGCGAGGCGGGCAGTACCTCAACAACCCGCGCATGGCCGAGTTCCACGCCAAAGAAGCACCCGAACGCGTCAAGGAACTCGAAGCCTGGGGCGCGGTCATGGACCGCACCAAGGACGGACGCATCCTCCAGCGTAACTTCGGCGGACACCGCTACCCACGCCTCGCCCACGTCGGCGACCGCACCGGCCTTGAAATGATCCGAACCCTGCAGGATCACGGCATCCATCAGGGGCTCGATGTGTACATGGAATACACGGTCGTCACCCTGCTGAAAGACGGCAACCGGGTTGTCGGATGCATGGCCTACGACCGCGAACGCGGGCGGCTCCATGTATTCCACTGCGGGGCGGTCGTCATGGCTACCGGCGGCGTCGGAAAATCCTACAAGATCACCTCGAACTCCTGGGAATACACCGGCGACGGGCAGTCGCTGGCCTACCACGCCGGCGCGGACCTGATGGATATGGAGTTCCTCCAGTTCCACCCCACCGGGATGGTGTGGCCCCCCAGCGTCCGCGGCATCCTCGTCACCGAAGGTGTCCGCGGCGAGGGCGGGCGTTTGCTCAACAACAAGGGCGAGCGCTTCATGTTCAACGACATCCCCGACAACTACAAGAACCAGACCGCCAAGGACACCGAAGAAGGATGGCGGTACGTCACGGGCGACAAGAACGCCAACCGCCCGCCCGAACTGCTCACACGCGACCACGTTGCCCGCTGCATCAACCGTGAAGTCAAAGCCGGCCGCGGCTCTCCGCACGACGGCGTGTTCCTCGACATCGCGTGGATTAAAGAGAAGATGCCCAACGCTGCCGAACATATTAAGAAGAAGTTGCCGAGCATGTACCACCAGTTCAAGCAACTGGCCAATGTGGACATCACGCAGGAGCCGATGGAAGTCGGCCCGACGATGCACTACATCATGGGCGGGGTGCGTGTGGACGCGGTGACGCAAATGTCCACCGTCCCCGGCCTCGGTGCCGCGGGCGAAGTGGCCGCCGGGCTGCACGGCGCGAACCGCCTTGGCGGGAACTCGCTGAGCGACCTGCTCGTCTTCGGCAAACGGGCCGGTGAGTACGCGGCGAAATACGCGAAAGAAAATGGGCGGGGCAAGATCAACCCGCAGGAAGTCGAAGCCGCCGAACGCGAGGCCGTCGCGCCCTTTGACCGCACCAACGGCGAGGGCGCGTTCCATGTGCAGTACGCGCTGCAGGAAGTGATGCAAGCGAATGTGGGCATCGTGCGGCGAGAAGACGAAATGGCAAAGGCGATCGAGTCACTGCCCGGCCTCAAAGCTCGCGCCGCAACGGTCATGGTCGAAGGGCACCGCGAGTACAACCCCGGTTGGCACACCGCTCTGGACCTGAAGAACTTGCTTACATGCTCGGAAGCGACGGCTCGCTCGGCGATCCTGCGTAAAGAAAGCCGCGGCGCCCAGTTCCGAGAAGATTTCCCGGAGAAGAGTGCCGAGGAAGCCAAGACGAACATCATTATCAGAAAAGGCCCGGACGGAGAGATGCGAGTCACCCGGGAACCAGTCCCTGCCATGTCGGATGAACACAAGAAGATCGTCGAGGACCAGTCAAAGTAATCGTGGAGCCGTCGATGTCGAACGAACCCCAACAACCCGGGTCTATGCCGCCCCCCATTCCGCCGCCGACGGGATATTCACCGCCGGCGGGGTACCCGCCGCAGCCGCCGCAAGGGCAGTATCCGGTACCGTCGCCGAACAACCGAGTGGCAGCGGGAGTGTGCGGCATTCTGCTCGGCGGGTTAGGGATCCACAAGTTTATCTACGGGGCCACGACGCCGGGGATTATTATGATTGTGATCGGCGTGGTCGGTGGTCTCTTGACATGCGGGGCGGCGACCGCCGTCGTGGGGATCATCGGGCTGATCGAAGGCATCATCTACCTCACCAAATCAGATCAAGAGTTTTACGACGTCTATCAGGTCGGTAAGAAGCAGTGGTTCTAGCCGGCGCAGACCGGCACCTGACGATTGATCGAGCATCGACACCATCCGTTTCAGTCAACCGAGAATCTTCATGGCCAAACTCACCTTCCGCATCTGGCGCGGCGACACAACCTCCGGCACCTTCAAGGAATACTCAACCGAGGTTTCCGAGGGCATGGTCGTGCTCGACGCCGTGCATCAGATCCAGGCCGACCAGGCGCACGACCTGGCATGTCGGTGGAACTGCAAAGCCGGGAAGTGCGGCTCGTGTTCCGCCGAGATTAACGGCAAACCTCGGCTCATGTGCATGACCCGGATGGATGAACTTCCGCCCGGCGAGACCGTCACGGTGGAACCGATGCGGGCGTTCCCGCGAATCCGAGACCTGGTGACGGATGTGTCGTCGAGCTTCCGCGCGAAGATGAAGATCAAGAAGTTCACGCCGCGCAAGCCCGACGCGCCGGACGGCACCTGGCGGATGCAGCAGGCCGACGTGGACCGGGTGCAGGAGTTCCGCAAGTGCATCGAGTGCTTCTTGTGTCAGAACGTGTGCCATGTGCTGCGTGATCACGACAAGCACGATGAGTTCGTAGGTCCGCGTGTGCTGGTGTACGCCGCCGCGCTCGAGATGCACCCGCTCGACACCGCCGACCGGCTCAAAGATCTTAAAGATGAAGGCGGCATCGGGTATTGCAATATCACAAAGTGCTGCACGAAGGTCTGCCCCGAGCACATCACAATCACCGATAACGCCATCATCCCGCTGAAAGAACGCGTCGTCGATGAGTTTTACGACCCGGTCACGAAGTTCTTCAAGATGTTCAAGGCAAAGAAGTGACACTTCACGCCCATGGCCCTATCCATGCGGCAAGAAATCGTTCGCAAGGGCCGAAGACTCCCAGTCCTACGAAAAAAGCGTGCCGGCCATTGCTGACCGGCACGCCCGAAAGAAATTTCACACACAGTTGGGTTCTATCACATCATCGACGTTGGATTACGGCTCGCTCGGAACGGGCACGGTGGCGTGCTGGTTCGTTGCGGGGGTAGCCGTGGTAGTCGTCGGGGTCGAGGTGTTCTTGGACGCCGTCAGGTTCTCTCGCTGCAGCGGGGCACCGGCCTGATCAAACCCGACGGCGAAGAGTTCGCCGGTCGTGGGGTTGTAGACCCAGCCGTGGGTCGTGTTGAACTGGGTATCGGGGGTTTCGGTCGAAACAACGATGTCGCTCTTAGGCCCGCTGGCCCAGAAGTTCAGCGGGGCACACCGGAGCAAGCCGGTGCTGACCAGTTCGTTCCACCCGCGGTTGGGCGAGTTGCCGCCGAGTACTGGGTAGGTGCCGTTCATCACGTAGTAGGTGTTGATCGCTTCACGCAGGACCGGGAGCAAGCGGTTGACGCACTGTTGTGTCATCGCGTCGTCGCCGAAGAGACTCGTGGTCATCTTCGAGTCGGCGCTCGGTGCGAAGAGGGACTCGGCGAGCGAAAACTCTCGAACGGACGCCGCGGCGCTTGTGTTCGACACCGCGAGGTACGTAGGCGTGAACGAAGAGTTCTGCCGAGGCAGATTGGCAAGATTGGTGTCGTAGTTGGTGGTGTAGGTGTGCGGTGCGGATGGCACGCTCTGGCTGATATTGATCATCGCGCTGTTCAGGCCTGCATCGACGAACGGCTCCGACGGGGTCATCGGGGTGGCCGAACGGGTCAAGTCGAACCGCTGAGCAGGGGTGAGCAACGCGCCCGTTGGGATCGGCATCGCGGGTTCGGTGGGAATCTTTTCAGCGTTCCAAGGCGTTGCCTTCGGCGGGCTAGCCGGCGTCTGTATGCTCTCCGAGCGCTTCGCCACTTCTTCGCGGAACTGGTGTTCGAGCAACGACCGGTTGGTCCAGTTCTCGCTCTGCCCGGTGATCCGGTCTCGGAGCCGCAGGGCATCGGGTTGATTCGGGTTCAGCGCGAGAGAGCGCTGGATCGCCGCGGCGGCCTTCTCGAACTCGCCATCCCGAGCGTGCCGCTCGGCCTCGACATTGAGCGACGAAGTCATTCGCTCCTGACTCCACGGGAGCAGCCCCTGACGCGAGCCGGCTCGCAGCCGCTCGGTATCTGACATCGCCCGATCGGCGGATTTATTGATCAGCGCGTCGTTCACGATCGTCGGCGTGATCATAAAGATGATCTCGCTGCGCTGCGATTCGTCGTCTTGCCCGCGGAACGCCGCGCCGATGAAGGGGATGTCGCCCAGCCCGGGCACTTGACGACGCCCATACGAGGTTGACTCGCGGAACAGACCGCCGAGAACGATCGTCTGTCCGTCGCGCACCAGCACGTTGGTGGTTAGGCCCTGGGTCACTTCGTCGGGGATCGAAACCGCGGCACCGGTCGCGTCGGTCGTCTCGCGGATGATGGCTTCCGAGACCTGCGGCTTGAGTTCCATGCGGATCTCGTTGTCCGCCGACACAAACGGCCGGAAGTACAACTGCGTACCCGTATCGAGAAACTCGACCGTCTGGGTCGTCGAGGTGTCGGTCGAAGTCGTGCTCAAGTAGCCGACCCGGCGACCGACGAGCACGCGGCTGGGTTGACGGTTGAGAGCGAGGATCTTGGGGTTCGAGAGGATCGTCGTGTTCGTGACCTCATCGAGCATCTTGAGGAAGATGGAAATGTCGTCGGCGATGATGCCGACCTTGAAGGTGCTGGGGCCGGTGGTGTTGCCGGGGCTTGAAGTCACGGCGGTGCCTTGATTGTCGGTCGGGGTAAACCCGTTCGCGCCGGTGCCGCCGCGGGTGATGGCGTTGGCCGCGCTGATCGGGCCGCCGGTGCTGAGGAAGTCGGAGAAGTTCAGGTCGCCGATGACGGAGAAGTCCACGCCGAACGCGTTGGCTTCGTTGAGTGAAGTCTGAAGGATCGTGGCCTCGACGAGTACCTGCGCCGGGCGGGTGTCGAGTTCCTTGATGAGCGATTCGATCGCCTTGATGTTGTCCTCGTAGTCGATCACAACCAGCACGGCGGCGAGCGCGTAGTCATCAGCACCCGTCGGATTGTCCGACGGAACCGAGAACGCCGCCGCGGCCTTGCTCGTCTTGATCTCGCCTTCCTTCGACAACAACGGCTTCACGAACTCGTCCGCGTCTTTCGCATTCAAGTAACTAAGCCGGATCGTCTTGGCGACACGCTTGCTGAGCGACTTCTGGATCACCGCGAGTTCCTCAGCGGTGTACACATAGATGAAGTTGCCACGCTCGAGATATCCATACCCGTTGACGTGCAGGATCGAATCGAGTGCTTCAAAGAACGTCACGCCGTACAGCGTCGCAGAGATCTTCCCGCCGACGTTTTTGCTCGCGACGATGTTGCGTTTGGACTGGATCGAGAGCATCTCGAGCACGTTGACGAGGTCTTCGTCTTTGACGTGCAGATCGACGGTGTCGTGCTCGGAGACCTTGACCTTCGAGTCGTCCTTGGGTGC
>JBGSIF010000135.1:0-4239 GCA_041742635.1 Phycisphaerales bacterium | reverse complement strand
ACCGCGCCGGTGCCCTCGCCGATCCGCAGGAGGGTATTGAGACGGAACTGGATGGAGGAGCCTTCGGCGACGGTGATACTGGTGGTGCTCCCGAGCCGGCCAAACGTGAAACTACCGAAGGAATCGAACACCAGCCGGGATTCACCCGCGAGCGAAAGGGTTGCGAAGGAGTTGCTCTCGCCGATGATCGAGAAGCCCGTCACGCGGCAGACGGCGGCGTCGTCGAGCGAACACGCCGCGGCCGCTCCCCCCCCGCCAAGGATGAACTGCGTAAAGGTGGCCGAGGTGTTCGTGAGCGCGAGCGTGCCGGCGGTAGACGAACCCTGCCCGACCGCGCAGGCACTGGCGGTGAGCGTGCCGTTATTCAGCGTGAGGATTGGTGAGGTGGTGGGGTTGGGCGGGCCGCCGATGGTGAGGTTGCCGAGGACGGAGTACGTGTTACCGTCGAGCCGGAAGGTGGGGCGATGGAGCGTGACACTCAGCCCCGCCGACACGGCGGGGGCGATGAAGTGAACATCGAACGGGGTGCCCGACTGCATGGATCCGAAGACGGCGGCGCGGGCCTCGCTGGGTAACTCGGCGTTGATCCAGTTCGCCGGGTCGCTGAACGTCCCCGGCGCGGCATTGGCCCAGACGGCGTCCTGCGCGATCGCGGGCGATATCACCACGCCCAGCGACAGAATACACGCGACGCCCGCGGCGAGTATCGGAGCGACCACCGACACGAACGGGGTCGTGCCACACACATTTCGAGATGGAACCACAGTGCAACCTCCCTGAAGAACTCAGAAGGGGAATCTGAGAGAGAGTCTAACACATATCCGCGCGGCTCACAAGTAGATTTCGGGTGGAATTTCGTGAAGATTGGCACAGCCGCGGTGCATAATGGTGTTCTGGCACGCTGGTACACTATCGTGAAGCGAGGAGGCGATGATGGACCGATCAGTTATAGAGCAGTATGCCCAAGGCGCGGATGAAGTGACCAAGGGGATCGCGGAGCTTTCGCCGACGGAGATGCACGCGCTTCCCGTGCCGGGGACGTGGAGCATCCAGCAGATCGTGCTGCACTTGTTCGATAGCGACCTGATCGCGTCGGACCGGATGAAGCGTGTGATCGCAGAAGACAATCCCCTCATCCTCAGTTACGACGAAACAAAGTTCGCGCAGCGTCTGCGCTACGACGAGGCGGACGCGACACTCGCGGCCAGGGTCTTCGCGCTCAACCGCCAGATGACCGCGGCGATGCTCCGGCGGCTGCCCGATGAGGCCTTCACCCGCACCGGCGTCCACAGCCAGTCCGGCAAGATCACCCTCGCGCAACTTGTCAAAGGCTACCACGACCACCTGCACCATCACATCAAGTTTTTGCACCAGAAGCGAAGGCTGCTCGGCAAGCCGATCGCCTGAACCTCACCAATCAGCATGGCTAAGCGAACTTCGACATCCAATGCGTCCCCTTCCGCGGCCGCCGCGATCCGCGTGGCTCTTTTTTATGGACCGGAGCGCTTCATTCAGCACGAGAAGACCTTCGCGGTGAAGGAATCGCTCGTGAAATCCCACGGCGAGGTCGATGTACTCTCATTCGACGGCGAGTCGGCGTCTCTCGCCGACGTACTCGATGAGTGCCGCTCCGTCGGGCTGATGCAGCAGCACAAGTTGGTCGTCGTCGATCGGGCGGACCAACTCGTCAAGAGCGACGACGAAGCACCCGCGTCCAAACCCCCGAAAGGGCGGGGGGGGAGTGGGGGGGGGCGGGTCGTGCGCACGCCGCGCGAGATCATAATGCACTACGTCGAGTTGCCCACCGAGCAGACGACGCTCGTTCTGCGTGCCGATCGGTGGTACCCCGGCAACCTGGACAAGGCGATCGCCAAAGTAGGGATCGTGATCAAGTGCGAAGCCCCGAAGCGCGAAGAAGCGGTGCAGTGGGCGCTGCAGCGAACAAAGTCGCAGCACGGCGGAGCGATCGAACCCAGCGCGGCGGAACTGCTCGTGGACCATATCGGGTGCGAACTCGGGCGGATCGATTCGGAACTGGCCAAACTCTCGATGGTGAACCCGGGTTCACCGATCACGCTCGATCTCGTCCGAGAAATGGTCGGGGTCACTCGGGAAGAAGAGATTTGGACGAGCCAGGCGAGGCTGATGACCGGCAACCCCGCCGACGGGTTATCAAGGCTGCGCGACCTGATCGAGATCTCGCGCGAAGACCCGGTCCCGATCATGTATTCATACATCGATCTGGCACGCAAACTGCACGCGCTCTCGCGCGGTATCAAAGAAGGCGAGAACCCGCATTCGATCGCCGGAACGATGAAACTGTGGGGTTCGAGCAAGGATTCAATGATTGCGGCGGCCAAACGGTTCCCACCCGTGGCATTTGCGAGATTGCTCCATGACGCGGTCGCCGCCGATTCTCGGCAAAAGTCGAGCAGCACGGACGCAGTTTGTGCGCTTGAAGTCTTGACGCTGCGGTTTGCGAGCGTCTTTGCGCCGGTTCGCCGATAACAACTGTGATGCCACATGATGGTGCAGCCCGGGCATGTGCCCCTCGTAACCCACGGCCCGGGTCTTGGTGCTGGAGTCGTCGTGTGGTATTGTGCGCTCACGCGGTGTTGCGATGAGCGAGTTGACGCAGGCAACGAGTCACATCGGCAGGAGGCATACGTCATGGCGAGCATCGATCACCGGACGACGGTGCGGCGGATTTCACGGGTGGTGCTTGCAGCGGGAATCGCCGCGAGCGTGCTCTGGGTTGCCACGAGCACGGGCTGTGCGGGAAAGCGCCGAGCGATGCGCCAGCGTGAAGCCGAACTCGCCAAAGCCAAGGCGGCCGACGAGGCTTTGGACCTCTCGACTCTGGCCCAATCGTCCAAATCAGCCCGAGAGGTATTGGACTCGCAGGATGCATCGACCTGGAGTGCCTCTATCGCTACGAAAGATAAATCGGGTGCGCGAAACTCGGCCGGCGCCAGCACGATCTACAACGAGGAGCCGGTGATACTCGAAGACCCATCGGTGGGTCCGGATCTTACTTCAAACGGCGGTTCGCGACGCGTGCCGAAATCGGCGCGCGGCAGTGCGATTTCCGGCGCGAGCCCCGTCAATGTCTCACCCATTGAGAACGGGGCTTCGGGCACGCGGGAACTCGGCAGCGGTGAAACCGTCGTGAATGCGCCCGTTCAGATCACACCGGGGCATTCAGTCGCTCCGATCGACGTGTCAGTTGGGCTAGAGAGCCAAGCCGCTTCGTTCTCGTCGGCCCACAACCGCAGTGTCTTGGCGAACGAACTCGCACGCGCGATCGTGTCAGAACTCGCCCCGACAACCGCCGGCAATCTCCCGCGTTCATCGTACAGGGCCGGGGTGGGTTTGATCGCTCTGGACATGATCGAGGCAGGTTCGGTGAACACCGAACTCAGCGAATACACCCAATCGCTCGCGCCGCACGAGCACGCGGCGTTTGAATCACTCCGGCAACTCTTCGCATCGCTCGCTCGCTCCGGCGATGCGTCGGGCAACTCGGCAAGCGCATGGGATCCCGGTCAGATCTCGCAGGTCCTCGAAGCGCATCAAGCCAGCCGGAGCGGCACGGAACCGGTGATGATCCGTTCCGCAGCGTTGTGTACGAGCGTGGATGGGTTCGGGCGGTACACCCCATATGCATCGACGACGTTCGTGCGGGGCAAGAGTACGCCGGCGATTGTGTACCTCGCACTGGATCATGTGGCACAGAAACAAGCATCGAGCGGCGAAAGCGGCAACTGGTCCATCGATCTTGTCCAGTCCGCCAAGATCTATCACGATAGCGACAACCTCGTGGTCGTCGACTTGGGTGAACAGGTCATTCGTGACTCGGCGCGAGACCGACGACGCGACTTCTGCGTTGCACGGCGGATCGATCTGCCCGCGTCGCTCTCGCTCGGACGCTACAACCTAAAGGTCGTCTTACGCGATATAGGCAGTGGTTCGACGGCGGAAGCGACGATCCCGATCCAGATCGTCGCCGATCCTTCGCTGACATCGAAGTAAATACCGGGTCGTGCTTGCAACCCGACGCGACGTAGGCTTCCGTCATGGCAAGCATACTTGTTGTCGGCCCGCACCCGGACGATCAGGAACTCGGCATGGGCGGGACGATCGCCGCGCTCGCGTCGCAGGGGCACCGCGTCTGCCTGCTCGACATGACCAACGGCGAGCCGACGCCGACTGGCGATGTCCCAACGCGACAGCGCGAAG
>JBGSIF010000134.1:0-10736 GCA_041742635.1 Phycisphaerales bacterium | reverse complement strand
GCCGCCGACAGCGCGTGCCCGATCGACATCGCGGCGTGCGCTTGCATCGTGTGGATCCTCCCCACCAGCCGCTGCAAACTCTCCTCCACCGCGCCCGCCACACGCTCGTCCGGATGCGCCGCCAGCCGCGTCAGGTGCCCCAGCAGTTCCGCCTCCCCTACCCATCCCGCCAACATCGCTATCGACGCCCCGTCCGCCTCGCTCATCGATTCCCCAACGTCCCCAACCAGCGGTGCCCATGCGAACCCGGTTCCCAGTCCTTTTCGCAGCCGAACGATCACATCTCGATCCGTTTCACCAATTTGTGCAAATCGTTTCGCAAGTGCCCGGAACGCGCTTTCTCGCACCTTTTTCCCCGACTTGGCCGCGATTTCGACCAACTCTCCCGCGATCGCATCTCGTTCACCAGAACCGCATACAAGCAGCGCCTCCTCCAATAGAGTGATACGATCCCCTATATTAACATTTCTAAGCAATCTTGTTAGTATTTGATTTGTATATCCCACCGACGCAATCTGCGGTATTGTGCGAATTCCCGCTTGCGATTTCTCCTTCAGGATGTGTGTATGACCACCCCATCCCAACATATGGCACACCAACCTGCGTGATGTCTCACGAATTGTAAACATTTGATGCAACATTCCTCTTGAATCAGCACGTACAGAAAGCGAGAATGGGAATCCAATCAGAATCACACAGTGAACCTCGGGGGTTTCACTGGACAAAACCCAGGCTCATGCCTCTCAATCTCGGCCTGAACTGAAAAAACAGGCGACTTTCGCCCGTTTCATCCGCCGAAGGCTCTTTTTGTTCCAAAACGCGCAAGGAACAGACATGCCGCCATCCTCCTCGTCCACACCCGTCCGAACGAACGCACTCCAAACGTATCAACTCCTCCTCTATCGCCGCGCCCTCCATCCCGAGTTGTTCCAACTCAAGGGTCGTCGCACCATCACCTACGGCGGGTTCGAGTTTGAAGCCTGGCTCATGCCCGGCAGCCATGTCCTGCGGATGCAGGTCGGCAGTTCCTGCGCCTCCGAACTCGTAACGGAACAACAAAACGGGCTACCCACCGAGGGTGCAGTCACCAGTTTCCCGTGTGCCGGCGAGCACGACTTTGAATATCAGTTCGAGCACTCGGGTATCAAATACATCACCTCGGCTCAGACCGAATCGCTACCCGACAACCTCTACACCGCAACGTACCGAGAAACCGTCGAACTGGCGATCGAAACCGAAGGGTTGATTCACCGCTGGACGGACATCGATGGGGGCAAGTGTCTTTCGATGCTGGATATCCAGCGGTACGGGCGCGAAATGAACGCCCAGTCGTACCATCTGATTGCGTCGGGGGGAGTGGTGGTACGAACGCAGTCGCTGTTCCGCATCCGCTGACCCGAATCACGGCACGCTATTTTTAAATACAAGACGCAGGCCTTGCGCCTGCGTCTTGTATAAGTGGACTCTCGTGTGGAGTCGAACGATCAGGCTGGAAAGCAGCTCACCGCCGGCGGCGGATCGCCAGCAGCATCCCGGCAGCCATAAGCACTACCGATCCGGGTGCCGGCACGGCGAAGACCTGAATTTCGGAGGCAGAGTACGAAGTATCACCGGAAACGGCGGCGATCCGGATCGTGTCGGTCGTCACCGGCCCGCCGGGGAAGAAGAAACGCACGGTGTCGTCACCAGCGTTGGGGCGGGTCTGCATCCCGTTCCCGAAGTTGTCGAAGTTGGGGATATCCCAGAGGGTCAGGAACAGCCCGGAATCGATATCGCGGTAGAGCAGGACGTAGGAATCGTTGTCGTCAACCTGCGCGATGGCCGAATCGATTTGGAAGGTGCCGCCGAGAGCGATCTCGAGGGTCGGTTCGAGGCCGCTCCACCAGACGGTATCGGTCTGCCACTGCTGGCCTTGGGGGAGGAACACGCCGTCGGTGAGGGAGCCGAGGGGCGCGCCATTGACCGAGCCTGCGACGAGCGAAACGGGGCGGTTCAAGGCAAGATTGGTCTGGGCACCAGCGGGTGCCGCGAAGAGCATCAACGACGCAGGAATAGCGCACGCGAGAAGGCGGAGAGACATGAACAAACTCCTATTTGAGACAATCGAGAGAGATAGACCGCTTGAGCCACGGACGAGCAATATTAGATGGAGAGTGGTGTCGGACAAGCCCGGGCGTATGAAGATGCACACAAGATGATGCACGAACACAAGTTGAAAGGAGTTATCAGGCTATTGGCTGGTTGAAATTCACCGGTTGTTGTCGGCGCTGTTGATTTGGCGAAAATAGTCGCCGGGCGGGACGCCCGGCCCTTTGGGTCTGTCTGGCACAAGGATGAGTTCTGTTCAGACTCATGGCGATATGAGCGAGGTGGATCTGGTCGGGTGTGTCCTACAGTGGCTGGATGTCACAACTGCTTGGATCCGGGTATCACATCGGCGGGCCGACGGGTCGGTGCGCGGCGACAGGGCGCGTGCTGGGCGTCGGCGAACCGTTCGTGGCGACGCTGAGCGAATCGGCCGAGTCGGAAGAGTTGGTGCGCGCGGATTATTCGGCGGCGGCGTGGGAATCCGGGGTCAGGCCCGCCGGGCTGGTCGGATCGTGGCGCGGGGTGGTTCCATCGGCGGACTCCAAGCCGAAGGTGCTCATTGATGACGAAGTGGTGATGGACCTCTTCGAGCAGTTGGCGGAGCAGGCGGAACCGAAACGGGTGGCGTTCCGGTTTGTGCTGGCGCTGATGTTGATCCGCAAGAAGAAGTTGGTGTGCGAGGAGACTCGGCGCGCAAAGGACGGGCAGCCGAGCGTGCTCCTGGTGCGGCGACGGGGTGATCCGAGGCCGCCGGAGGGACCGGCGTGCATGGAGGTCGTCGATCCCGGACTGGATGAGGAAGCGATCGAGGGGATCATGGAACAGTTCGAAGCGGTGATGAGCGGGCGCGGGGTGGGCGCCGTGCCGATGCAAGCCGCGGCCGCCGAACCCGCGCCGGTGATCGAAGCGAAGAAGCCGGGGGCAAAGCGGAAGAAGAAATCCGGTGAAGCGAATGGGGAGGCGAGCGCATGATGCGAGGCAGGCGAAGAACCGTGGCAGGTGCAGCGGCGATCGTTACGGCCTGTGCGCTGATCGGGTGCGAGAGCCAGCCCGGCGGGTCGGAGGATTCAGGCACGCCCACGGCGGTGCCGACCAAACCGGTGCCGGCGTATGAAGCAGTAGCGGCGAAATACAACGAACGGGCGAATCGGATCCCGCGGTTGTGGGCGCGCGCGGTGGTGCGACTGACCTACGCCGACGAGAAGGGCGAAGTCCGCACGGATCAAGGCGAAGGGGTACTTCAACTGGTACGGCCGGATCGGGTGGGGCTGAGCATCAAGAAAGCCGGCAAGATGCTCTTCTGGCTCGGGTGCGACGCCGAGCGGTACTGGTTCTTCGACGTGGTGGACGAAAAGGTCGCTCGGGTCGGGAAGAATCCGCGCGAGAATGAACTGCAAGCGGGTGATGCGGCGGGAATCGGGATCCCGCCACGTGAGTTGTTCGAGTTGATCGGGATGATCCCGCTCGATCCGGCGGCGAGGGGAACGCTCTCTTGGTCGAACGATGGAACCGAACTGGTACTCACCATCGAGAAGCAAACGGGTGGCACCGTCGTGGGCGGCGCGACGGCACTGTGGCTCAACCCTACGTCGTACGAACCGACACGGGTCGAGCGCCGCGACGCGAACGGACGGGTGATCATCGGCGCGGCACTGGCGGATTACGAAGGGGTGGAGGTGGAAGGAGAGGGCGGGCTGAAGCCACGGCTGGCGACGAAACTCGACGCGGTCCACGAGCCGAGCGGGGCACGGGTCCGGCTGGACCTTTCGGAGATGCGGTACAGCGTGGCCGGGGACGCGGCGTTCGTGTTCGAGGCATTGAAAAGGTCGATGGGAGTCGAGCGTGTGATCGATGTGGACGAGGAAGCGGGGCGAGTGAGGGCGGGGTCGAGAACGAGTGAAGCGCGGGTTGTGAACCCCGATCCCTTGGTGACACAGACACCGGTGACGATCAAGCCAAGCGCGGCGAAGCCGAGGGTGCCGGTGCGAGGAACACCGATCGCGCCGAAGAAACCAGCGGGGAAGCCATGAACCAGCGATGTGGACATGTGCTGATGATGATGCCGCCCAAGAATAAGCGTGCGTGGATACTGGGGTGGTGCGCTGTGTTTATCGGCGTGCTGGGTTTGGTTCCGGAACGATCGATGGCGCAAGGCTCGGGCGGCGGATCCGCGGGCGGGCACGCTTGGGCGGTGATCGAAGACGTGCGGGTGGATGACGCCGCCAAAGACAGCGCGCGATGGGTGGTCATGCACCTGCCGCCCGCGGCGGTCGGGAACGGCGCGGCAGGGATCGGCGTCGTTCGAGCGGCGGGTCGCTTGCAGAAACAGCCCGAACGGCTGGCATGGCGCGACACGAGGTTGTTCTTCGTCATGCCGAGCGAAACGATCATCACGGAAGGGCGGCGTCGGTTGCGCCGGGTGTATTCGACCACCGCCGAGCGATCAATCGCGGGCGCGTGGATGTACCTGCCGATGGAAGGACCGGGGATCGAGGCATCGCTCCCCGGCGAGGGCACGCTGGCAGGGTTCGTAGGGGCTGGTGCGGGCGGAGGGGGTGGCGGCGTGCCGGACTCCGGTCGAACCACGACAGATCTCGGGGACGCGCCCGCGGCGTTGATCCACTTAGGTACTGAGGCGGATGCCGCAAGCCCCCTCGGCGGAGCGTGGCGGCTGATGGTGCTCGGGGGGCGTGAGTGGATCGATGTCCCGCTGCCCTGGCAGGGCGAGGGGGCCAGTGCGTCGCCGCCGGCGGATGCGAGGCAGGTCACGTTGCTTGGCACGCCGACGGGGCTGGGGGTGCTCGTCAGTACGGGGGCAAGCGAGACAGGCTTGGCAACAGGGACGTGGTGGACGTGCCGGATGACGAGCGTTAGAAAGACGGGGACGAAGGGGGTCGAAAGCCGGGCGGTATGGCAGCGCGAAATGCTGGCGCTGGGTCAGGCCGCCGAGGCGGTCCGTCGGGGGAATACCACGAGTGTCGAGGGAAGGCCGCTGGCGGTGTCGGTGGACGACGCGGGGGAGATGAAGGCGTGGTTGCTGCTGGCGGATGGGCCGGTGGAGGTGGTGTCGAAGAGTGGAGTCGGGAGCGGGCAGCAGGTGATGCCGCGGGATTCGTCGCCGGGGGTGGTGTCGGTACTCTGGGCCGAAGCGGGCGCAGAGATGCCAAGCGGGACGGAAGATGCGAAGAGCCACGTGAAAGCGAAGCGTTTGCCCCCGAAGTTCGGGTTGTTCGAGTTCTTCGCGAGCGGTCGAGTGCTGTACGACGGGCCGGCGAAGCAGGATGGGCCGCTGTCCAGGCGAGAGGTGAGCATCATCGCCGCGCTGCTCGGGGGCGTGCTGATGGCGGTGATGGTGTTCGTGCTCAAGCCGGAAAAGCCGGCGCCCGAGCGGCTGCTCAAGTCGCTGCCGAAAGGGACGTTGCCGGCGGGGATGGGACGCCGATTGATCGCGTCGGTGATCGATCTGCTCGCGGGGGTGGTGATCGCCAAGTCGTTGCTCGGGCTTGAATGGGGACGGCTGACCGAGTTGCTGTTTGTTGGGTCCACGCGTGAATGGGCGGCGATGGCGGGGCTGACGCTGGCGGGGGCGTGGCTGTTACCTAGCACGGGCGAATGGCTGTTCGGACGGTCGCTCGGTAAATGGGCGGTGGATTGCCGGGTGGTTTCGCTACGGGCGCGGAAGCCGACCGCGGCGGCGGGCGGCGAGGAATCGGCGCGAGTGGAACTATGGCAAGCACTGGTGCGCAACGCGCTGAAGTGGGTGCCGCCGCTGTCACTCACGGTGCTGCTGGGACCGAGGACGCGGCACTTCGCGGATCAGGTCGCGGGGACGATTGTGATCGAACAAGAGCCGGCACCGATCGAGAACGGCGAGTAGCAATATCCGACATCGGTGCCAATGGACGAAGTGGCGCGTGGGGGCTGTTCAACATCCGGTGAAGAATGCGGCGATGAAATCGAAGAAGTCTTGTGAATCGGTGCCGCCCGATTGATTAAAATCGGCGGCGGCGGCGAAGAAATCCGTGAGAAAATCAAAGAAGTCCTGGCTGTCGAGCAACCCCGAGTGATTCCAGTCGGCGGCGCAAGTCGGGGGCGGGGGGGTGAAGTCGATCGTGAGGGTGGGGCGAAAGGACGGGTCGGCTTGATACTCGCGCGAGGCGAACTGGCGAGCGGTGCTGTTCTGGGTTTCGTCGCCGCGGATCATCAAGCCGAAGTTCGCGGAGGGAGTGTCGATCCATTGTCTGACCAGCGCGGTAAGCGATGGGGTCGGTCCCCAGACGATGGAAGTCGTGACGGTTTCGGTGGGCTGGGAATCGAGCGGAGTAGGGTCGAAGTCGCCGCCGGGGGTGAGCCAGAACTGATCGGGGAAAAAACAGTGCTGCCAAGTGGCATCACCGGGTGCCGGCTCGGCACCGCTGCCGCCGAAGCCCTCGGATTCGCCTTCGCCCCAGTTCGCGTTCAGACGATGGATCGTGCAATCAACGGGGCCACCGGCGGGCGAGGCGGAGAGCAATCGCATGGTGAGGGTGACGCTGTTGATGGTCGAGTTGGGGGGAATCGCGCTGGCGAGGTCGAAGTGCATCAGGCCGCGGTGCGTGATGTTGGTGCGTGGGGCAGTACGGCCGCAGAACATGCCCTGGCCGATCCCGTTGCTGGCGAGCGGATCCGAGAGGAAAATGGAGTTGTCTTTGCTGGGCGTCAGGACCGCGACGTCGGCGATCACATCGGGAATTGGTAAACAAACGAGTACGCAAGCCGACGCGATAACACGGGCTACGGGGGCGAACGGGGCAAGTTGATGAGTACACATAAGTGATCCGTGGACAAACAGAGGGTCTGAGAACCGGTGCGTGAGCGCGCACTCGCGGTGCCGTCGCGTGAGCATGAGTCAATGTTGCTCATGACCCATGGGATTGCAAATCGAACGCGAAAAATCGATTGCCGAAATCGGCGATTCCGACCACACTACGAACAAGCAACCCCGAGAAATGATGGTTGCTACGCTGGGGCATGAACCGAATATGCCGGGCCGGAGAGGTGGAGATCGGATCGGGGCAACCGCTGGCGATCATCGCGGGGCCGTGCGTGCTGGAATCGCTTGGGCTGGGGCTGGAGATCGGGCGCGTGGTGCGTGACGCGTGCCGGTCGCATGGGCTGGCGTACATATTCAAGGCGTCGTTCGATAAGGCGAACCGGAGCAGCGTGGATTCGCCGCGCGGCCCCGGGCTGGAGAAAGGGCTGGACTGGCTCGCGCAGATCGGGGAAGAACTAGGCGTGCCTGTGACGACGGACATCCACGAGCCGTCGCAGTGCCTCGTGGTGGCGGAGCGGGTCGACCTGCTCCAGATCCCGGCGTTTTTGTGTCGGCAAACGGACCTGTTGTTCGCGGCGGGGGACGCCGCGGCACGGCATGATCGAGCGGTGAATGTGAAGAAAGGGCAGTTTATCTCGCCGGAGGAGATGAAGGGGCCGATCGAGAAACTCGCTAGCGTCGGGTGCCGGAACGTGATGCTCACCGAGCGCGGGACGTTCTTCGGGTACGGGCGGCTGGTGAACGACTTCATCGGTGTGGCGGAGATGATGGCGCTGAGCGTGAGCGGCGCGACGCCGGGCACGATCGAGCCACCCCCGGTGTGCTTCGACTGCACGCACTCCACCCAGCGCCCGGGACTGGGCGAAGGGGGCAAAGTCACGGGCGGTGCCCGCGGGATGGCCCCGATGCTGGCGCGTGCGGCAACCGCGGCGGGCGTGCATTCGCTCTTCCTTGAATGTCACCCCGAACCCGCTGCCGCGCTGTCGGACAAAGCCACGATGTTGCCGCTCGCGGAAGTGCCGCACCTGCTGGCGCAGGTCGCGGCGATTCGAAATTCCCTGAACCGCACCGAGCGTGCCGTCTGAACACCGCCGGGGATGCCTTTACGACATACGGGAGGCTTACATCAACGAGCCACAGCCAACATGAACACTCAGAACACGAAACCAGACGACTCACTGCAACACCAGGCCTCGTTCGCCAAGTCGATGACGGTGCGCGGCGTGGTAGCGATGTTCGGCGGGATGCTCATACTGGGCATGGGGCTGGCTGCCGGTCGTGGCCGCCCGTCGGCGATGGACCTGATGCTCATGATCGGCGGCGGCGGCGCGATGGCGATCGGCTTCATCATGCTCATCCGCTACGCGAGTCGGGCGGAGCGCCTCCGCACCGACATCCTCGCTCGGGCGATCGAATCGATGGGCGTGCAGGTCATCAAAGCGACCTCAGGCAACCGTGCGGCGGGGTGGGCACCGTTCTCGCACCTCAAACACCTGAACACCGGTGAACGCGGGCTGGTGTGGTACGCATCGGGCGAGATCGACGGAAAGTACATCTCGATCGCCGAGCATCGATATGTCGTCAGCACGGGAAAGTCCTCGCATGTGGTGTGGCACACGCTGGCGTCGTGCGATGTACACGAACGTTGGCCGAGCGTCACGCTGCGGCCCGAATCGTTCATCGACAAACTCGCGGATCGGCTTGGAATGCGGGATGTGAAAGTGGAGAGCGAACGGTTCAACTCGATCTGGCGAGTCAAGTCGGAAAACGAGAACTTCGCGGTGCTGCTGCTCTCAACGGAGGTGCAGGGCTGGCTTGAAACCGAAGGCGGGGCGGACTCGTGGCATATCGGCGATGGGCACATCGTGCGGTCCCGGCGGAAGCGTCTGGAACCTGATGCGTGCGAGGCGTTCGTACACGGGCTGATCGCCATGCGAACGCGGATACCGCCGGAGTTGGATGCATGGAGCGTTTAGGACGGCCGTGCCATCGCGCCGGTGTTGATCCGGGATTCCGGATGAGAGCGTACGAGCAGTGAGGACGCTTTCGTTGCGCTAAGAGTGTGTGTGTCGCGTGAGTAAGTGCGCGCGGGCTGCGTTACTCATCGTGTCGCCGCGTTGTGGCGAGCGCTCGCCCCGCGGAGAGAGAGAAAGCGGAGAAGCGAAGAGAGGTGCATATGAATCGAGCAACGCTCAAAGGAGCGGCGGTGGTCGTCGGTCTATTGACTCTGGCGGGCACGGCCGCCGCGCAGCATACCCGCGCCGGCCCGTGGAACGGCGCGGCGTATGCGGCGCCAATTGTCGAGCCCAACACGGCGCGTTCCTACATCCTCGCCAACGACGGCGGGAGGATCTACGACCACTACCTCACCGAACTGATGTTCACCAACCCGGCGACGCGGTTCACCGCGTACAACCACGCGATTTTCACGATCGAGGCGTGCC
The DNA here is from genome assembly GCA_041742635.1 of Phycisphaerales bacterium. Taxonomy (GTDB): domain Bacteria; phylum Planctomycetota; class Phycisphaerae; order Phycisphaerales; family UBA1924; genus JTS-AC122. Next base: position 1,391 of record JBGSIF010000134.1, on the reverse strand, counting down.
ACTCCGGCGGGTTCATCGGCGACCTGGGCGCGATCGATGGTCGGGAGGGGAACCTCAACGTCGCCGCGAATCGTCGATCGGGCATCGTAGTGAACACTTCGGTCGAGTACGGGCAGTGCGGCGGGGCGTCGTTCTTCGATCCCGGCACCGCGGGCGCTGGGTACAACGATGCCTTCAGCCACTTCCCGCACGATTGGCAAGACCGCATCGTGAACAACGGCGCGGGCGATGTGCAGATGGAATCGGCGTTCCGCGGCGCGAGTCAGGCCACGGTGGCGCGCGGGAACGGGCAGGTGCCGCAGTATTATGCCGAGAGCGCGCTCGCCAACACGTTCACGCTCCGCAGCCTGCTGCCCGGGACGCACGATTATGCCTACCTCTTCGCGGTCAAAGAAGCCAACGCGAACCAAGGATGGGAGTTCTTCCGCGACATCGAGCGTCAGCGCAACATCCTGATCAACAACTACGGCTGGGACGACCAGCACATCATTGTGATGTACGGCGCAGGTCCGGGAGACACGCTGCCGGACAACGCGACGGCGGTGCCCGCTTGGGTGGACTACGCCGCGACGGAGCAGGGGCTGATCCAGGGATTGCTCGCCACCCGGCAGAACGTGGGCAGTTTCTCGAAGGTTCACTGGTTCTCGACGTCCCACGGAGATTCGACGATGATCCCTACGCCGGGTACACTGAGCCTGCTGGCGGCGAGCCTGCTCGTCGGTGCGCGGCGGCGACGCCGGTAATCCAACACAACATAAAGCAGTTCGACTGGTAACAAGTTCTTCTGAACAACGCCGCGGCGACGATCGAACAGGTCGTCGCCGCGGCTTCACGTTGAACCACCGCGCGACGATCGGGGCTTCTTCGCACACATCCGGGCGCGTCCGCACCTAGCCTTCTGCATGTCCATCCTCATTGATCGCAAGAAGCGCGTTATCGTCCAAGGTATCACCGGGCGCGAAGGGCAGGCGCGAACAAGATTGATGCTCGACTACGGCACCAATGTGGTCGGCGGAGTCACGCCGGGGAAGGGCGGCGCGGCGGTGCTGGGGCTGCCGGTGTTCAACTCGTGCGCCGAGGCGGTGGCGGGGCTGCGGAGCCTTGGGAGTGGGGGGGGAGGTGGTAAGGCAGAGAACGGGCGGGACGCCCGTGCCGCTGGGGTGGTGGGTGAGGATTGCGGGGTGGATGTGTCGGTGCTGTTCGTGCCGGCGGCGGGGGTAAAGGACGCCGCGCTGGACGCGATCAACGCCGGTATCAAACTCGTCGTGCTCGTCGCCGACCGCGTGCCGGTGTGGGACGCGATGGTGATCGCCAAGGCGGCGAAGGCGCGGGGGGCGGAGTTCGTGGGGCCGAACACACTGGGGATCGCGTCGCCGGGTGAGCCTGGGGGG
>JBGSIF010000133.1:0-5150 GCA_041742635.1 Phycisphaerales bacterium | reverse complement strand
CGGAGACACCGAAGTCGAAGACGACTTCGGTGCCACGTCAGACATCAGGGCCACCCGCCGACGGTGCGCCTCGGGGCCGCGACGACGAGGATCGGAGGCACTAGGGCGAGCATCGGGGCCCCGACAAGAGCCATCGGGGGGGCGACAACGAGCATCGGGACCACGACGAGAGAGATCGGGGTGGCGACGACGATCATCGTGCCCACGACGACGCGCATCGGGCGAACGACGAGAGACATCGGTTGAACGACACGCCGCGTCGGCGTGATGATCACGACGGTCGTGCGGCCCGCAGCGACCGAATGACCGGCAGAAGGGGAAGCCCGGGGCCATGGAGGGCGTGCTGCACGACCACATGGGCACTGGCATGGAACCGCCGTACTATTGATGCGACTTTGTGTTCTGTGAAGCCGACGGAACAGAAAGCCACCGATGTCCTCGTCAAAAGGTGGGGGAGGTGGGGGGGCACGACTACATCGGCGGCACGCCTTCGGGGCCACCTGCCGAACAAGATTGCGGCAGCGTTCGACTGGGTCTCCCGTGCCGCGAGGGTTGAGCACGTCAGGAAAGGGGTTCACATGGTGCCGTGCCGGTCGCGTGGTTTTTCGCTTGTTGAACTGATTGCCGTGGTGGTGGCGTTGGTGCTCATCGGCGTGGCCGTGCTGTTCTTGCTCGATGGGATGCGTCCTCGCCATCGCGGACCACGACCAATCAAAGACGCCACCCAAGTCCGCGGCGTGCAGCAAGCAATGGTCGTGTGGGCGAACCAGAACGCCGGCAACTACCCGCTTCCCTCCGAACTCGACACGGCCAATGCCACCATCGACGCCCCGGCATCGTCGAAGGACACCACCGCGAACATCCTATCGATGCTCATCTTCGGAGGTTACTTATCGACCGAGATCCTCATCTCACCCGCCGAAGCCAACACCGCACAGATCGAGCAGGACCCGGACTACGAGCTCGACAATCCCAAAGCCGCCCGCGACCCGGCGAACGCGCTATGGGATCCGGCCTTCTCGGCGGACTTTACATCGGCCAGCAAAGGCAACGTCAGTTACGCCCACATGCTCCCCGCCGGCGACCGCCGCGAGCGCTGGGCCGACAACATCATCACAACCGAAGCCGTCATCGGCAACCGCGGCCCCGAGATCACGGGGATCACCTACGACGCCAAGACCGGCTCGCCCGTCTGCACCTTCAAGATCCCCGACTCGCTCACGTACCTCATCCACGGCTCACGCAAAACATGGGAAGGCAACGTCGCCTTCAACGACGGGCACGTTTCATTTGAGACCCGCCTCGCGCCGGAGCAACTCACACCCATCTCCGTCGGCGGGCGGCTCGTACGCGACACGCTCTTTTACGACGAGCCCGACCCCGCCGCGACCACCAACGCCTACCTCGGCATCTTCATCCGCGCGGGGGACACGCCGGTCGAGTTCAAAGCGATCTGGGACTAACCCCGCACTTCCCCTTCGCTCACCCGCTCATCCTCCGGCGAGTGGCACCGAGCAAGAAAAAAAACGGCGGGTCGCACCGGGCGAAACGATCGTATCCGCCGTGGGGGGGCCACCACCCGGCGTCTTCGACTGGTGGTGCGGACGGCGGACGACCAGCACCTGCGCCCGGCAGTGCGGCGGCCAACGCACCGGGTATCGAAGACGCTGCCCGGTGGCACGAAGCCGGTGGCCCGCACTGGGCTATTGTGGTCTGCTTACCTGACCCCGTCGCAGAACGTCGCCAGCCGTTCGATCCCCTTGCGGATGGTGGCTTCGGAGCAGGCGAAGGAGAAGCGGATGTGGGTGGGGCCGCAGCCGCCGAAGTCGTCGCCTGGGACGACGACGACGGATTGCTCGGCGAGGAGAGCCTCGGCGAAGTCGGTCCCGCCCCGGATCTTCACGCCGCCCCCCCCCGCGTGCCCGTTAGCCCCCTTGCTCGTCTTGCCGATGTACGCCGACACGTCTGTGAAGAGGTAGAACGCGCCGGTGGGACGCGGGCTGCTGAGGCCGGGGATCTTGGAGACCATTGAGTAGATGAGGTCGGCGCGGCGGGCGAACGCCTGCCGCATCTCTTCCACTTCCGGTGCGCACTGCGTAAGGGCGACGCGGATCGCGGGGTAGATGAACGACGTGATGTTGGTGGTGAGTTGGCCTTGCAGGTCGCTCATGGCTTTGATGAACTTCAGGCCGAACTCTCCGCTGGTTCCGGTGTACCCGACGCGCCAGCCGGTCATGGCGAAACTCTTGGACATGCCGTTGACGGTGATGACGCGCTCGGCGATCTTCGGGATCGAGCCGATGGAGAAATGGGGCACGCTGCCGTAGACGAGTTTTTCGTACATCTCGTCGGTGAGGACAACGAGGTTCGGGGCGATGCTCGCGGCGGCGTCGGCGACGACATCGGCCAGGGCACGCAGGTCGGCTTCGGTGTACATCGTGCCGCACGGGTTCGACGGGGAGTTGATGAGCAGGACTTTGGTTCGCGGCGTGATCGCGGCTTTGAGTTGCGCGGGCGTGATCTTGAAATCGGTGGCGGCGGTGGTGGGGAGTTCGATGACCTTCGCGCCGGCGAGTTCGGCGATCGGGGCGTAGGAGACCCAAGCGGGGACCGGCAGGAGCACCTCGTCTTGCGGGGCTCCTGCCGTGGGACAGTCGATGAGGCATTGGAGGACTACGTAGAGCGAATGGCGGCCGCCGGAGGAGATGGCGACGTGCTTGGGCGTGCAGTTGGGGATGTGGTTCTCGCGGGTGAACTTGTCGGCGATGACGGCGAGGGTCTCGGGGTCGCCGAGGGTGGGGGAATACTTGGTCTGCCCAGCGAGCAGCGCATCGATGGCGGCCTGCTTGATCTTCACCGGAGTGTCGAAGTCCGGTTCGCCCTGACCGAACGCGACCACATCGACGCCCTTGGCCTTGAGGTCACGCGCGCGTGCGGACATGGCGATGGTGGAAGGGGGACGCAGACGACCGACGCGGCGTGAAAGTTGCATCCGCGTAGAATACGCCCAAGAGAGCGGAGGATACAAGTCCGCCACGACTGGGAGCAAGTCGTGGGGAAGAAGGCGCGGCAGGGGCGTGTGTTACAAGGTTGTACGGGTGTGGGCGATGGTGGTGCTCGGTTAATCATGGTCCGCGGGCGTGACGAGTGCGTGCGCGGCGGCGTTGAGCCGGTCCCACGCTTCCCTGGTGGCGTGCTTGGCCTGTTCCCAAGCGAGCCGAGAGCCGTAGCGGGCTTGGTCCCAGCCGCGTGCGAGATCGGCCTCGACAATATCGAAGGAGTCATGCGGCCGGTCGTGGCGTGCGAAACGTTCCCAGCCGTAGCGGTAGGCGGGGGCGTATTCCTCGTAGCCGAAGACCGCGGTGGGGACGAACGATCGGGAAGAATGGTTCTCACGCCAGTACCTGGCTTCGGTGGTTGGATTGACAAGGGGATGGTTGGTGGGCTGGGTGCGTGAGGTAACGGTAGAGCCGTGCTCGTTCATGTGGAACTCCTTCAGGATGGGACGGACATGGTCGTGGGTGGATGCGGGGTGGTTCAGAACTGTGAGCGGGGAGCGCCGGGGGGGCGGGGGGGCGGGGTTAGTCCGCGCCGTTGCGCTCGGCGGAGTCTTTGATGCCTTCGCCGGCGCTCTCGATGTCTTTGCCGACGCCGCGGGTGGTGTTGCAGGCCGCAAGGACGAGCGTGGCGGCAAGCACGGTGGTGACGAGGACGGATCGGAGGATTGGCTTCATGGGGTTTCTCGGAGGAGTGCGGGGGCGGATTGGGCGTAGCCACAGCGGCTCGCCAGGGGGAGAGTGGAAGCACGTCGGGGTGAACAAGCCTGGGCGGAGGTGTGTAGTGATTACGGCAGAGGGAGTCGCTTGCCCGTAGCAAGGGCATAGACGATGCCGATGAGGAAGATGATCAGGAAGATATAGAAGAGGATTCGTGCGATACCGGCGGCCTCGCCGGCGATCCCGCCGAAACCAAGGACGCCGGCGATGAGTGCGACGACGAGAAAAACGAGTGCCCAGCGAAGCATGACGGATCCTTTCGAGTGTCAGGTCAGATTGGCGTAACAGGAGAGAAAGCGGTAGGAAGGCGAGTGCTAATCGCGCCAGGTATCGATGGCGACGCCGGCGCGGAGATGAACGAAGGCGGAGACGGGTTGCAGGGGTGGCTCGTCCTCGGTGGCACCAAAGACTTGGACGAACGAAGCGACCTGTTCGATCGGGGCGTAGACCCATTTCCAGATCTCGCTGCCATCGTCGAGCACGGCTCTTCCGGTGGGTTCACCCAAGACGGCGAGGATCCAATCAGCGCGCGTGACGTCGGGCTTGACGCGTTTGAGGAGTTCTTCGGAGACGAAGGTGCCTTTGTAACGAACGGTGGGGCCTTGCATTTGCATCTGGATCTGGACGGGGCCATCGAGCCGCACGGTGCCGCGGAGGTCGCCGGCGAGTTGGGTGTTCAGGTCGGCGTCCATGCGCATGGCGCTGTCACCGCAACCTGTGAGTAGGAAAGTAACGAACAAGCAAAAGAAGCGGTACGCGGTGCGGGGTGCAAAGAGGCGGACAAAGGCCGTGGTAGTAATTATATATAGAGATGGCTTCTTGTTGACAAGGAATAGAGAGGAATGCGTGTTCATGGCGTGTTGTTTGGAGGGCGAGCGGAACGCAAATACATGAATTGGGACTGCGCCGGTGAACGAAACTTGTACTTTGAAAAAGCGACGCGTGCTTGTGTGCAAGTCGTCGGGTCGATGTGTTGATTTATGAATGGGCAACAACAACGAAGAGTAAAAGAGGCGCGGGGCTTCGCCGAACGGGCCGAAGCCCCGCGCTCGTAAGAATTGATGACTAGAGAGAGTTCGGTTCGCGTGCCGTGGCTGTGGAGAGTGGGCGGACCGTTGGAGTTGTGGATGGGGTCGGGGCGGACTTCTCGGAGGCACTGCCGATGTCTGTTGCGCCGGCTTTCTCAAAGATGTCCTTAGCCGTCCTGATTTCTGCGGCGCTCTCGCAGTGAGCGGAGATCAGGATGTTTCCGTCTTTGACTTTGCCCTCGTATCGCTTGGCTTCGAGTTCGGGGATCCCCATGCCGATGAGGGCGCCGGCGATGCCGCCCACGGCGGCACCGACCGCGATGCCGCTCAGCGCGGCCATGATGGG
>JBGSIF010000132.1:0-3079 GCA_041742635.1 Phycisphaerales bacterium | reverse complement strand
CTGGCGCTACACCACCACCGCCGTCCACTACCAGCATTGACTCCCTGCCCGACTCCGCCGCAACCCTCCGCGCCCGCTGGACCGCCATGAAGTTCACTCCCCCCGGCGTGGTCATCGCCAACGACGCCGACCCCGCCTGGACCGCCGCCCTCGCCCTCGCCGCCGGCCGCGGCCAGCCCATCCTTTGGATCACCCCTCCCCTCCTCGGTCCCAATCGCCCCGCACGCGACCCCGACGACCGCTACTCCCTCGAACAAACCGACTCCTTCGCATCCCTCATCGAAGCCGCCTGCACGACCACCGGCTACTCCTGGAACGCCCTCGGCGACGACCTCGATGCCGTAACCCTCTGCCTCGCCACCCCCGTCGCCACCAACACTCCGACGGGCGACAACCGCGCCATGCTCGCCACCACCGACCTCGTCGGACGCTCCCGCCCCCCCTCCCCCACCACAACCACAACTACACCCACCCCACCCGCCGACACCCGCGCGCGCTGGGCCTGGTGCGGCCAGATCTTCGGCTGCGAGTCCCGCGCCGCCTACATGGCCATGTGCTCCCTCTTCCTCCAGCCCCGTTCCGCCTGGCTCTTCGACGGCTACGAACACACGCCCCCCTTCTCCGACTTCGACGCCACCCCCGCCGCCGACTTTCTCAGACAAGCCGGCTTCGACTGCACCCTCGACGACGCACCCTCCCAATCCGACGACACCTGGCGCCGCCGTATCGCCGGCGCGCCCGAACTCCTGCGTGATTCCCCGGCAAACACCCCCGGCGGTATCGACGCCGGCCTGATCGCCGTCAACACCAGCGGCTACGCCGACTTCTTCGACCTCAAACCCGGGCAGTGCAAAGCTACCGACGTCCCCCTCCTGCGCATCCCCGCCATCGTCCACTTCGTCCACTCCTGGTCCGCCCACCAGATCGCCTCCCGCACCAAGATCGCCGGCCGATTCCTCTCCAACGGCGCGTACCTCTACGTCGGCTCCGTCCACGAGCCGTACCTCAGCGCGTTCGTCCCCACGCCCCTGCTCATGCAGCGTCTCCTCGCCACCGCACCCGTCGGCGTCGCCGCACGCCTCGACGATGCCCCCCCCTGGAAAGTCGCCATCATCGGCGACCCCCTCTTCACCCTCGGCCCACCCCCTCCCCTTCTCTCCTCTCCATCCCCCGTCCCGCCCCCCGCCCTCGCGGGCGCGATCGACCTCTCGACCTTGCTCACCAAAGCGATTGAAACCAACGACCCCGACACCGCCATTCTCCTGCTCTCCCTCCTCGGGCGTGACGCCGACGCCACCAGCCTCGTCACGGCGCGCCTGGCCGAATCACCCATCACACTCTCCCCCGCCGCCGCACGCGCCGGCGCCCTCTCCCTCTTCCGCGCCCCCCCCATCTCCCCTCCCCCAACCCCATCCTCCTTCCCCGCACACCTCCTCATCGCCCGCCTTATCGCCCACGCGCCGGGTGCCGCCGCGGAGTCCCCCGATCTCCTCGACGCCCTCTGGCACAGCGTCTACCCCCACCTCGGCTCGCTCCCACACGAAGTCATCGACATCCTCAAGGTCCACCTCCGCCCCGAGCAACTCCCCCGCGACGCCATCGACCTCGCCGGCGCAATCCGACGCACCTCCGGACACGACGCCGCCAAGGCCTACCTTCGTTCCGTCCGCCAAGGCGTCACGTACGACCCCTGGAAGAAGGAACTCGACCGCGCCATCGGACGGTAACCGGACCACGACACGCTCAATCCCCTATTCCCCTTCCCCTTCCCCTTCCCCCAACTCCGGCACCCACTCCGCCCAGTTCTTCGGCTCCGACCCACTCAGCGTAAACACATGCCCCGGCGCCGCCCGCGTCCCCGCCTTCGTCGGCGTCGCAAACGCAATCCCGCCCGTTAGCACCGACTCCAGCGACCCTCCCCGCAGACTCAGTCCGGTCGTGAATCCAAAGTCCACCCCCACGCCCCCCGCGTTCCAAAACTCCGAGTTCGTCCGCACCAGCCCCGCGTATTCGCGCTCCACCCGCACCCCGATCAGCACCGCTCCCGCCCCGCCCTCCAGCGAATACTCCGTCACCACGCCGACCTTCACATCCCGAAAAAACAACGGCGACCCCACCGACACCGCCCCCAGCCGCGGCGACCTCACCACCACATGCAGTTGACCCGTGTCTTCCCCGCGCCGTTTCCATCCCTCCCCGCCCACTCCACTCCCCCCTCCGCTCGACATCCCCGTCGGCGGCTTTCCCACACCTACAAACTCGCTCCGCAGCGCCGCGCTCGCCGGCCCCGGCTCCACCTGCACATACCGCGGCCCCACCAGCGTCTCCAGCCCCGACACCCGCGTCAGGCTCACCTCCGGCCGCACCACCCAGAACACGCTCCCTTCCACCGCCACGTTCTCCGCATCCCGCCGCAGTTCCACGCTCACCACGACGCTGTTCAAATCCGGTGCGAACGTCACCGCCCGCACCCGCCCCGCCTGCACGCCGCGGTACATCACGGGATCGTTCGCCTCGATCCCGCTGCCGTCATCAAACTGCACGCGGATCGTCCGCCCACGCTCGCGCTGCGACTGCACGATCAGCACCACCGAGAGCACCGCCGCAAGTATCGGCACCACCCACACCCACGACCAACCTCCCGTATCCCCCGCGCCCCCCCGCACCACCGCGTCGGGCACACCACCGTCATCCGGCTCCGGCGTGGTACCGGCGGGCGTGCTGGGCATATGGCTCATTGCGTGACCGACGGCGTGTTCTTCTGACATATTCATGGATTGTTGACCCCTCGCCTTCGACGCGGCGGCTCCCAGGTAAATCGGCTCCCAAAGCCGTCTCCCGTTGTTCCCTCGGCTTACCGGCCATCTCCCCACCGACCAGCCAGACGCCGACCCGTGCCGGTTCACCCTATCGTTTTTCGGTGCCGCACGCCCCCTCTTGCACGATCGTGATCTTCTGCCCGCTCGCCTTCGAGCGCATCGGCATCGAACGCTCCCTGCGCCGCTGCATCGCTCGCACAGCCGACCAGACACCGCTGGTCCGGTTCATCCAAACCGGCCCCGGCCCACGCCGCGCCGCC
>JBGSIF010000131.1:0-1756 GCA_041742635.1 Phycisphaerales bacterium | reverse complement strand
GCGGCCTGGGCATCGGAGTTCAGCGCCGTAAAGGTGGTGAGGAACGCGGTGAGCGCGGCCCACGCCGCCAGCGCCCGGCGGTCCAGCGACGCCAGACGGAACTCGACGAGTTTGTACAGAGCCTGGTACTCCTGGAAGAGCACGTCGGTCTTCTCGGCGGGGCTGAAGGACGGTTGTGGTCTGGGCTTGGGTCGGGGTGGCATCGCAGCGCGTCACATGAGTTTGACCACCTGTACCACGAAGGCCCGCGCGTTGAAAGCACATTCCGTCCCCCCTCCCGCCGCCTCCGGCCCCTCTCTCCCTCGAAGCATGGATGGCGCCGACGACCCGGCCGAATCGGTCGTGGCATGTCGAGCACGAACCAACTCCGCGCGCCGCCGCGCCGTTCTTGCCGATCCGAGGACGAAGTTCTCCGCGGCGTGCGCCGTAGTTGCCGGTCACCGGCTCGGCTTAAGACGAGCGAAGGCCATGCACTCCAATCCGTGGGCCGTATTCGGAAAGATCCAACTTCTCCGGAGCCTCCCCTGGGCCGAATTCGCTTGGCTCCGAGCCGTCCGGTGCCTTCCGCCTCCCATCCCCGCTCGGCGCCGGTTCACTCGGAGACGAGCAGATGTCGTGGACTCAGGTCCGTGGACCGTATTCGGAAGTCTCCGGTTCAGTTGGAGCCTTCCGGCGCCCACCCCCTCCACGCAGCGGGTCGTCTGGAGACGGCAGTGGGCGGGGCTCGACGGGGCGAGCGTAATGGACGCACGGGAAGGCGGGGCGTGTTGATTGATTGAGTCGGTGTTGGCGAGCACCTGAATAACCGGCGCGGCAGAAAAGCACTCAGGAGCGTCGAAAGATGGTTGGCGGGAGGGTGGGTAGCCCCGAGGCACGAATCCCGCTTCCTATCCCCCTCCCCGGCGTTTATGGAAGGATCGGGACGGGGGGGCGGACTCCTCTTCCCTGAATGCCACTTCCTTTGGTGCCGCACGCTCGAAGGTGGACTGCAAGGCGTCCTCTTGCGTCAACATGAGTTTATCCACCGAATCCGTGCCGCCAACTACCAGTAAGAATCTATAGGTATTACTACTATAGGATTAGGGGGTGGCGATTCAGCGTGCTTATGTTGTGTGCGGGGGGTGGTGATGCAGCGCACCCGGGGGTGGTGATTCGGCGTGGACAAGTTCATTGTTCCGACCGGTTATCCACAGAGGCCGCGGTGGACGACGTTGCTCCGACCGATGGGAGCGCCGGCGGTATCGACGCAACTGGCGGTGGCAACTCGGCGCGGGTAGCAACCGGAGTCACCGGGTTTATGCTGACCATCGTCCGCGAGATGGGCGGGCGTGACGGGTACAAGATCATGCCACCGATCATGGGTTCGATGCGGGCGTCGGGGTACACAGCCTTGACCTGCCGCAGCACGTCGCGGAACTCGTGCTTGAAGTTCTTGGGTGAGGCGTACTCCTGCCCGAACTGCTCGCGCAGATTCTCCCAACTCAGGCGTGTTCCGTTCGGAGTGGTGACCCGGCAGAGCCGGTGCGCCAGCCACGTATACACATCCAGCGCGAGGGCCGAGTGCCGCAGCGCCGCGAGCGCGCGGTAATCCAGCGGCACGGCGTGGTGCTGCAAGGTGTCGAAGAAGTCCTGCGAGAGTTCGAGCACGCCGGGCCACAGCGTCCGCTGCGTGCCGTCGTGCTGGAGCCACGCCTCGAAGCGTTTGAACGGCTTGGAGTCCACCGTCACCACCCGCCCCTGCGCCTGCATCCCGAGT
>JBGSIF010000130.1:0-1922 GCA_041742635.1 Phycisphaerales bacterium | reverse complement strand
GTCCGCTGGGTTGCGGGCGAACGGCCCGATGAGTACCCGGTCACGGTGGCGTGCGATCCGGGGTGGATGGTGGCGTTCCATGAGTTTGGGGTTGTGCCGACGGGTTCGGCGGTGACGAACAGGCAGGCATCGGCGACACCTCCAACTGACGCGGTGGTGATTCCGCCGGCTCGCTCGGCATGTCCGAACGCGCCTTCTGGTAGCGGTACTTCCGCAGCGCCGTGACCGCCGAGAGGTAATGGCACGCGACGGCGACGAGGTACGCAAGGTAGCCGTAGAACACAGCGGGGTAGAACGGTCCCGGGTCGGCCCGCTCGTGGCGATAGAAGAGGAAGCCACACGCGGTCAGCATCACAAGGCTGGTGGCAAGCACCGTGAGGACGGTCTCGGTGCCGGTGCGACCTCCAACCGCCCCACCCCGACTGGGGTGGCGTGACTGGAAGGCCAGCAGGTCGTCACCGGCGAGCCGGTTCACGAGCCGCTCGATCTCGTCGAGCCGGCGAAGGGCGTCCTCGAACGAGCGGGCGTGGTTGATGGTGGTGCGGAGCAGCCACAGCAGCGCCATCGGCGCGCCGAAGAGCAGGGCGGCCTGGGCATCGGAGTTCAGCGCCGTGAAGGTGGTGAGGAAGGCGGTGAGCGCGGCCCACGCCGCCAGCGCCCGGCGGTCCAGCGAGCTCAGGCGGAACTCGGCGAGCCGGTACAAGGCCTGGTACTCCTCGAAGAGTACCTTGATTCGTTCGATGCGCTCGATCGGCGCGGGACGCTCGGCGGTCACGGCGCTGCGGTGCTTTGTCATGGCGCGTTCAGGATTGATGGTGTATGACGGCACCATACCACACGGGCGCGCCAGTGAGAAGTAGATTCTGGTCGGCGGCGCACCAGCACGCTCGCAAAAACACCCGATGCAGGATATCTATGTCACTCGCCTATTCCCCACCCCCCGGTGCCATGCACCCCCAGCCAAGAATCTTCATTACACGCTCGTACGACCGTGAGTCTCCCTCTGGGGTAGGTTGGGGTAGCCGAAGGGTCGAAAACACGTCTCCTGCACCCTTCTATGGTGTTTGGGGGGTGGACAGGGATGGAGACGGTGCCGCAGACTCTTCTTTCCTGAATGCCACTTTTCTCTGGTGCCGCAGGCTCGAACGTGGAACATGGGGCTTTTCACTGACTCAGCGATCGCTTATCCACCGAACACCGGCCGCCAACTACCAGTAAGAATCTATAGGTATTACTACTATAGGATTAGGGGGTGGCGATTCAGCGTGCTTATGTTGTGTGCAGGGGGTAGTGATGCAGCGCACCCGGGGGTGGTGATTCGGCGTGGACAAGTTCATTGTTCCGACCGGTTATCCACAGAGGCCGCGGCGGACGACGTTGCTCCGACCGATGGGAGCGCCGGCGGTATCGACGCAACTGGCGGTGGCAACTCGGCGCGGGTAGCAACCGGAGTCACCGGGTTCATGCTGATCATCGTCCGCGAGATGGGCGGGCGCGACGGGTACAAGATCATGCCACCGATCATGGGTTCGATGCGGGCGTCGGGGTACACAGCCTTGACCTGCCGCAGCACGTCGCGGAACTCGTGCTTGAAGTTCTTGGGCGACGCGTACTCCTGCCCGAACTGCTCGCGGAGGTTCTCCCAACTGAGGCGTGTTCCATTCGGACTGGTGACCCGGCAGAGCCGGTGCGCCAACCACGTATATACATCCAGCGCGAGGGCCGAGTGCCGCAGCGCCGCGAGCGCGCGGTAATCCAGCGGCACGGCGTGGTGCTGGAGCGTGTCGAAGAAGTCCTGCGAGAGTTCGAGCACGCCGGGCCACAGCGTCCGCTGCGTGCCGTCGTGCTGGAGCCACGCCTCGAAGCGTTTGAACGGCTTGGAGTCCACCGTCACCACCCGCCCCTGCGCCTGCATCCCGAGT
>JBGSIF010000129.1:0-9692 GCA_041742635.1 Phycisphaerales bacterium | reverse complement strand
CAGCGCCCCCGACCGAGCCGGGGAACGCACCGGAGGTGCCGCCCGCGGCGGAACAGGCCGACGCGGGCACCAAGCCGGAGAAGAAGGAACCAAAGGCTGAGAAGATCGATCAAGGGAAGCGATGGGCGGAATCGATTCTGTTCGATGTGCGACCTGTTGTCGTGGTTGCCGGGGAAGATGTGCGACGGCCGACACCGTCGCCGGACGGGAAGCAACTGGGGTACGTGCGTGGGCGAGGTGATTTGGTGGTGCGTGATCTGTCGGCGGGCACGGACAGCGTGGTGCTGGCGAGTTGGGACGAGCCCGAGTTCATCTGGGCAAGCGACTCGCGGCACATTATCTACGCCGTGCAGGATCTGGACTACAACAGCGATTTGTGGCTGACGGATTCGCAGAACGCCGACCCGGCGGGGAGCGCGATCAACCTCACGAGGCATCCGGACACGGACGCATCGCCGCGGCTGAGCGCCGATGGAAAGGTTCTGACGTTCCTGAGTGAGCGAGCGGGTGAGAACGGGGACTTCGACGTATGGCAGGTGTACCTCGACAAACAACTGGAAGGACTGAAGGCGTACGAACTGGACGAGTATTACAAAAAAGCGAGTGAGGCCGCGGGCAAGCGCAAGCCCTTGGATACGAGCGGAGCGGGGTCGAAAGCCGCCGAAGAGAAACCGAGTGAAGGCAAAGCCGGTGAGGCGGCCGGCACGGAGGCCAAGCCGAGCAAACCGGCGCAAGCGTTGAAGTTCGACGCGGACGATGCGTACCTGCGTGTGCGCCGGCTCACGAGCCTCGCGGGGAGCGAAGGAGATCTTGCGACCACGCCGGGTGCGGACCGGATTATTTACTCGGCGACGCAGGACGCCGACCGCTCGTTGCTGTCGGTGGATCGGAAGGGAGAGGACAAGAAGGTGCTTCAGGTCGGCGGGGTGTCGAGTGTGAACGTCTCACTGACGGGGGACAAGGTATCGTTCGTGCGTTCGGGATCGGTGAGCGTGACGCCGGCGAAGGGGGGCAAGGTGGATGCGCTGAACATCGACGCGCCGGTAGTCATCGACATCCCATCGCAGCAGCGGCAGAAGTTTCTTGAAGCCGCGCGGATCCTGGGGACGCGGTTCTACCACAGCACGATGAAGGGACTGGACTGGGAAGGGCTGACACGTTCGTACCTGTCGCTGGCGATGCAGACACGTACACCGGCCGAGTTCAACAGCGTCGTATCGATGCTGTTCGGAGAACTGAACGGATCGCACACGGGCATTTCGGGAGGCACGAGCAGCGGAGTCGCGACGAACCGTCCCGGGATCGGCGTGCTGGGGATCGAGAGCGAAGCGGTTGGGAACGGGCATCGTGTGACGCGGGTGATCGCGGATTCGCCCGCTGACAAGCCGACATCGAAACTCGAAGTCGGGGATGTGATCATCGGCATCGACGGGGTGAAACTCGCCGATTGGCCACGCGCCGGCAAAGGCGGGCGGGACGTGCCGGACCTGAGCGAAGTCCTGCTCGGAAAGGCGGACAAAGAAACACTGCTGGAGATCGAACGCGCGAGCGGTGACGCGGCGCGGTATGTCCTGATCGTGCCGGTGTCGCCGGGGGCGCTAAACAACATCGGCTACGAAGAATCGATCCGCAGACGCCGGGAGATGGTCGAGCGGCTCTCGGACGGGCGGCTCGGATACTTGCATATACGGAGCATGAACGAAGCATCGGTGCGAGATTTCGAGCGAGACTTGTGCGCCGCTGCGAGCGGGAAGGATGGCCTAATCATCGACGTGCGCGACAACGGCGGAGGGTTCACAACCGACATCCTGCTAGCATCACTCACCGCGCCCGTTCACGCAAAGACCGCGCCGCGCGGCGTGGACCCATCGAACGTTCCATCCGACGCGTACCCGCGCGACCGACGATTGATCTACGCCTATACACGGCCGATCAACGTGCTCATCAACGAGAACTCGTTCTCCAACGCCGAGGTGTTCGCGCACGCGATCAAAAACATCAAGCGCGGCACACTAGTCGGCACGGCGACATTCGGCGCGGTGATTTCAACGGGTGGGGCCACCCTCATCGACGGAAGCACCGTCCGAGTCCCTGGTCGCGGATGGTGGATGCCGGACGGGCGCGACATGGAGAACAACGGCGCGGAGCCGGATGTCGATGCACCACAGCGCCCGGAAGACGACGCGGCGCAACGCGATGCGCAGATCGAAGCGGCCGTACGGGAGTTGCTCGGTCGGTTGGGCGCAAAGTAGGGCTGTTCGCGGCGAAGCACCCCTAACTAGGCTTGTTTGTTAATTTGTAGTTAGCGCGAACTTTATCCTATCAATCCCCGCTCGCAGCATCGAACACTGACCGATGGCGTCGGGGGTTCGATAAAAAATTTGATGAATCGGATCGCTTTGTAGAATGCGAGGGGCATAACTCACGCGTGTTGCTTTGTGCGCTGAGGCGTGACGATCATCGACCGATGGACACAGCGGTGCGGATCACCACAACATCTAGCGATGGGCACGCCGTTGTTGTTATGTTGACTCGCGGAAACGCAGCGCGAGTTCGGCCCAGGCGGGCACGAGCGATAAAAGAAAATTCATGCTCGGAGCAAAACTCTTCGCGGTGACTGGATTGTCATGCCACCCCGGTCGATTGAAAGGGTGTATTCAAGTTCTTCCCGCTATCGCTTCGCACTCTGCGTGAGGTGACGATCCAGTGAGTCCAGGCACGCCAACACGAGTGATCGCTTCATCGATGGGATTGGCGGCGTTCGCCATCGCGACCATCGCGGGGCTTGCGGCGGATAACCCGGCGGACTCGATTTTGTTGCGTGCGGTGGTCGGCATGTTCGTCTGTCATGCGATCGGCGTCGCACTCGGCATGATCGGTGAACGCGCGGTGCGTGAAGGGGTGGAGGAGTATGTCGGATCGACACCAGCGATCGGCTCGCTGGCGTCGAAGAAAAGTCGGTAAGTTATTTACGAATTCTGGGCTGGTAGTTGGCGCGGCGACGGTGAGTTTGGTATACTCAAACTCTCTGTCGGCCAAGGATCGGCCACAGACAACAGGATGATGACGATCGGCACGCGGCCATGTCCGCCGCTAGGGCCAATCAACATCGCAGGTTCAAGGAGCGGACCATGGCAGCGAAGCGAAGTTTTGTCACCTCGGGCGGGCGTACGGGCCGGTTTGCAGCGGTTCACGCCGAGGCGTCCAAAGCGACTACCCCCTATCACGACATGCCGATCCGCGAGGTCTGGCTGGAATACCAGAAGACCCGAACTCAGGCGATCCGTAATTTTTTGATGGAACGATTCCTCCCGCTAGTGCGTTACAACGCCGAGCGGATTTACACACGCCTGCCCGATGAAGTCGATATTCAGGACCTGATGTCCGCCGGGCTGTTCGGGCTGATGGACGCGATCGACGCGTACGACCTTGACCGCGGCGTGAAGTTCGAGACGTACTGCGCCCCGCGTATCCGCGGTGCGATTCTGGACGAACTGCGTTCGATGGACTGGGTGCCCCGGCTCGTGCGTCATCGCACAGCCCGCGTGGAAGGTGCCCGCATCAAGTTCGAGATGAGCCAGGGACGCACGCCGACCGAAGACGAACTCTCGCAGCGACTCGACCTCGAGGGCGAAGAGTTCGACAAGTACATCCGAGACTCCAGCGCGGTGAGCATTTCCAGCCTCGCCCGCAAGTGCTTTGTTTCCGATGGAAACAAGGATCTGCGCGAGATCGACGTAATCAAGGACGAGACGCAGAACAATCCGTTCGCCGAGATCCAGCGCAAGGATGTGAAAGACCTCATTACCAAAGGTCTCTCGCGGGCCGAGCGGCTGATCGTGATCCTGTACTACTACGAAGAAATGACGATGAAGGAAATCGGCGCGACGCTCGACCTCTCCGAGTCACGCGTGAGCCAGATGCACTCCTCGATCCTGCTGCGGCTCAAAGCACAGATGCAGCACCGCGAACTGGAACTCGAACCGGCGGAATAACGTCGCGTCAACAGCGGCACGCAACCCATAACCCTCGCTTCGCCCCCGCCTCGCCGGGGGTGCTTTATTTTTCGGCATACTACGGAAACGACGACGCCCCGATTCTTCCGCACGCGCACGCAAACAGAATAAAAAACCGCGGTCCACCGGACCGCGGTTCGTGAAGTTCGTTCATCGGTCGATTGCCACGGTGTTGCCCGTGGTTCGCTCGCCGCTTACGGGAAGATGCCGCGTGCGGCGTAGACCTGACCGATCTTCTCCAGTGCGGCGATGTACGCCGCCGTGCGCATGTCGCACCCGTACTTCTTCCTCGCCGCGTTCGTCCGACGCGCCGCCTCGACCATGATCCGGTTGAGTTCGCTATCGACCTTTTCCACGCTCCAGAAGTTACACGTCTTGTTCTGGACCCACTCGAAGTACGACACCGTCACCCCGCCCGCGTTGGCGAGAATGGCCGGGATCACTTCGATCCCGCGCTGCGTCAGCACCCGGTCCCCGGAGGGCGTCGTCGGCGCGTTCGCGCCTTCCGCCAGCACCTTCGCGTTGATCCAGTTCGCTTCCTTCTCCTGAATCATCTGCTCGAGCGCGGCGGGCACCATCAGGTCCACCTTCGTCTTGTAAAACTCTTCGACACTGATCTTCGTCGCGCCCGCGAAGCCGGCCACGCCGCCCGTCTTCTGCACATGCACCGCGAGCGCCTCGGTATCCAGCCCCTTATCTTCGCGGATGGCGCCGGTATGGTCCATCACCGCCGACAACTTCGCACCGTGCTTTACAAAGATGCGGGCCGTCCACGAGCCGACGTTGCCGTAGCCGATCACGCTGAAGTTCATCGTCTTGGGGTTGATGCCCGCCTCGGGGAGCATCTCCAGGCACACATCGACCACACCCTGCCCGGTCGCTTTTTCGCGCCCGAGAGAGCCGCCGATCTCGACGGGCTTACCCGTCACGACGCGCATCGCGTCCCACGAAGAACGGTTCGAGTCCGTCAGCGAATCGTACGAATCCGCGAACCACGCCATGATCTGCGAGTTGGTGTTCACGTCGGGCGCGGGGATGTCATAATCCGGCCCGATGGCGAAACTGATCGCCGAGCAGAACCGCCGCGTCAGCCGTTCGAGTTCGCCTTGCGACAGTTTGCGGGGATCGCACTTGATCCCGCCCTTGCCACCGCCGAAGGGGATCCGCACCAGAGAACACTTAAACGTCATCAGCAGAGCCAGGCTCTTCACGTCGTCTAAATGGACATCCGGATGGAATCGCAACCCGCCCTTGTAGGGTCCGACCGCGTTGTTGTGCTGAACCCGGTACCCCTTGAACAATCGATGCGAGCCATCGTCCATCCGCACGGGGAAGTGGACCATGATCTCGTTCTTCGGCTGCGCCATGATCATCTGAATGTACGACGGCAGTCCCATCAACTCCGCCGCCTGCAGCATCGTGTCCACTGTTTGCAAATACAGATTGTTCGGATCTTTCGGCAACCCGACCTGATCGAACACGGGGCTGTGGAACGCTTCGCGGTGCTTGGCAGAGTTGGGGGGGATGGTGCTCATTGGAGTGTGACCTGTCTCACTTGTATGGGGCCGCTGTTGTTTCTATGCCACGGTAAACGCATCTCACCGTAGCGGCTGTTCGGTCGCCCGGCGACCGCCCCCGACCACCTCGGCGTCACGTTTCTCTCGCTCGCTCTGGCATCGAGATTCTTCCCTTCTGAACGAGCCGCGCGGGGGGCGTAGGGTATGCTCTTGGGTCGGAAAGGTGAAGCCCCCGGCCCTTCCCCGCGACGGCTCCGACAAGGCCCGTTCGATGTAAGCCCTTGCATTCGCTCCCGCTCTTCTCGCTCATGGTTGCTCTGACAGGTGGTTGTGTTTCTCCCTCCTCAACGACCGCCCGTATCCGGGGCCGGTACAAACTGGAATCTCGCAATGGTCCTTTATCTCGCCGCCGACCTTCTCTGGGGCACCCGCATCCGGTCCACCGGTGACGAGGTCGGCGTTCCCATGCGGCCCGTCCGTTCCCTCGAGATGCTCGACGCCCGCCTGAGTGATTCCGAGGTCAAGGGAATTGTTCTGGACCTGGAAGCACCCGACGCCGCGCTGGCCATGATCACCCGGCTCCGCGCCGACGTGGCCGCCCCGAAAGACCGTGCGGTGCGCATTGTCGCGTTCGGCCCCCACGTCGCGGTTGATCTGCTGAACCAAGCCAGGCTCGCAGGCGCGGACACGGTCATGGCGCGCGGCGCATTCAATGCTCGCCTCTCCGATATCCTTCGGGCACTGGAGGGGATTAGCACACCCTAGTTCGTCCGCCTGGGCTGCCGCTTTCTGATCGCGCGATTTCTTCTCTACGTTTCGGCATCAATCCACTTGTGGGCGGGGCAATAATGGCCACATGACCGAACCGGCCACTCCATCTCCTTTGTACTCCCCGTCCCCGGCTCTACCCATCTTGCCGTACAAACTCGCCTCTCTGTGCGACCTGCGCGATAAAGACGGGCGGATTCTGCTTTTGCGACGAAAAAAATCACCGAATCTCGGGCTTTGCTCCCCAATTGGTGGCAAACTCGATATGTCCACCGGTGAATCACCCGCTCAGTGCGCCCAGCGCGAGATCCACGAAGAAGCCGGGATCCACGTCCCGATGGATCGGTTGTTCCTCGGTGCGCTGATCAGCGAGCAGGCATTCGAGGGCAAGGGGCATTGGTTAATGTTCTATTACCGCGTGCTCGGGCCGGTGTGGGTCGAGCCGCAGGATATCAGGGAAGGAAGACTCGATTGGTTCAAGCCGGCGGAGGTCGATCGACTGCCCTTGCCCGAAACGGATCGGCGGATCATCTGGCCGATGATCCGCAAGCACGAAGGCGCGGCCCGCAACGATCCATTCGCCAAGCCCGATTTCTTCGCGCTGCACATCGATTTGACCGCCGGCGAAGGGGAACAGATGCGATGGAGCGTCGAACAGGAACCGCGGCACGAGGAGTAAGACCGCACAAAGCCCCACGCCAGCACAGGAGCGCCCCATGAGCATCTATCTCGCCGACAGCACGACGTTACCGATGTGGGCTGTTCTGCCGCTCGGCGTGGTCACGATGCTGATCATCGCGCGGCATGTGATGCTGCTGCAAGACGCACCCATGCCCGCCAGTCGTCGGCGTATTCGTACCGCCAACGGGCTGCTGATGATGGGTGTCACGGCGTTGCTCGTTTATGGGTTGGGTGTGATGCGGACAGGCCCGACGGCCGCGGCGTCGATCAATGAAGTCCGTGCGTTTGTGACGGTGTGGAGTGTCATCGCCGGGCTGATGCCGATTGTCATCGGCTTAGCCATGCTCGATGCGATGAATAACGTTAGGTTGCACGTCGCCGAGCGCCGTGGGCTGCGTGAGCAGTTCGGGACCAAACTATCGCAAGACCTCGCATCGATCACGATTCGCCGTCGGCACGCCGGCCCTCTCGCGGCGGGCGGGACGTATCACGACGATTCCTCGGGCGACGGGCCTTCGACCGTATGATGTGTGATGGACACGACGGCGCGTGAGCCGATATGCACGCCGACCCAGCCTGCGTCCGGCCCGCTCTGCCCCCGGCTTGGGACGCTGCTCGGTTCCGCACTCGGGCATACTGCTGAACCGATTTACCGATTCTCGATCAATCAAATCAACCGCCGCTACGACGAAGGCCGTGGGGTTGTGCGGCTCGATATCCCGGTTGTGAGTGTGGGCAACCTATCCGTCGGGGGTACGGGCAAGACACCGATGGTGCAGCGGATCGTGCGGATACTGCAAGGCAACGGTTGGCGGCCGTGCGTCGCTATGCGTGGGTATGCCAAGCCGCGTCCTGCTCGTTCGAACTCGCCAAAGTTGGACGCGAGTTCCGACGAAGAAGACGTGTACCACCGGTCGCTCCCCGGCGTACCGGTCGTCGCGCAGCCGAATCGTGCGGCGGGGCTGCGAACGTTGGTTGAAACAACCCGCCGACGGATGGTCGGAACAGAACCCAACGTTGTGGTACTCGACGACGGCTTCCAGCATCGCCGGTTGGCACGCGATTTTGAAGTTGTTCTGATCGATGCGTCGCGCGATCCGTTCCGCGACCGGCTCCTGCCGGCGGGGTGGTTGCGTGAGCCGGTGGAGTCGCTGCGCCGGGCCGATGCCGTGGTGATTACGCACGCCGAACTGGTGAGCGACGCGACAATTCGGCGCATCATGTCGGCGGTTCAAGGCGTCACGCAGGCGCTGCCGCCGGACCGATGTGTCGCGCCGCGAATCACGGTCTGTCGGCACGTTTGGACATCGTTGAAGGTGGGGGACGACTCCCGATCCCTCGATTGGCTACGTGGAAAACGGGCGGTTGCGACGTGCGCGATCGGGAACCCATCGGGGTTCATCGCGGCGTTGAAGTCGAGCGGCGCGAACGTCTTGGAATCGCTCGCGCTGCCGGATCACGATCGCTACGCACCGAGGACGATCGAGCGGGTGGCGAGGATGATCCGTCGCCAGAGTGCCGAGGTGCTCATCGTGACTGAAAAAGACTGGTCGAAACTGCGGCGGATCCCGGTGGGCTGGGCGGGCGTGTGCGAGGTCGTGCGGCCGGAACTTGAAATGAAGTTCGACTCCGGCTGGGATGAACTGGCTGAAGCGATGTTCGCATCGATCGACAAGTACTTCAAGAAACAGGCCAACTCCGGCACGCTCGAATGTTCCACGTGAATCACACATCAGCATCGGCGCGCGCGGAGTGAGCGAATGCTGGTTTTTTGTGAGCCAATCGTGCAGGAAGTGCCGGTCGAGAAACTTTCCTTGCCGCTCGGTTTCGGCGCAATAATGAAACCGAATGGACACTCTTCGACATGTGCTGTCGGCTTGGAAGCCGTTTCGCGCCCTGGTGGTGGGCGATTTCATGCTGGACCAACTGGTATATGGCAACGCCGATCGGCTCACGCCCGAAGCGCCGGTGCCCGTGCTGCATGTGCAGCGTGAAGAGGATCGGCCCGGGGGTGCGGCGAATGTGTGTCTGGATCTGGCCGCGATGCACGCGAGGGTCGAGGCGTTTGGTGTGATCGGGAACGACGCGGCGGGTGAGTCGATGCGGGCGTTGCTCGGCGCGGCGGGTGTTGAGACCCGCGGGATGATCGTGGATGAAACGCGCCCGACGACGATCAAGCGGAGCCTGATCGGGATGGCGCAGCATCGGCACCCGCAGCGGATGTTCCGGGTGGACCATGAGTCGAAGGAACCGCTCTCGGCGGGGGTGGCCGAGCGAATTGTCGATGCGTTCGTGCGGGCACTCGTGGGCGCGGAGGTGGTGTGCATCGAGGATTACAACAAGGGGGTGTGCAGTGAATGGGTGTGCCGCGAAGTGATCCGGTTGGCGCGAGCGACGGGGGTGGCGGTGCTCGTGGATCCGGCGGCGATCGCGGATTACACGAAGTATCGGGGCGCGACGACGATCACGCCGAACCGGGCGGAGGCGGCGCTGGCGGCGGGGGTGAAGATTTCGCCGGACGCTACCCCGATGGAGCACGCCGAGATCGGAACGAAGTTGCTCAACGACTTGGAACTCGAAGCGGCGGTGGTGACGCTCGATCGTCACGGGGCGTTGCTGGTGCAGCGAATGGGCGAGGCGGGGGTTGAGTGCATCGCGGTGCCGACGGTGTCGCGGCAGGTGTACGACGTGACTGGCGCGGGGGACATGG
>JBGSIF010000128.1:0-3319 GCA_041742635.1 Phycisphaerales bacterium | reverse complement strand
CGAGCGCGGCGAACCCGATGAGCGCGGCGGCACCCGGCGCGGGCACAACAGTACGGAAGATCAGCATTTCACCGGCTCCGGCGCCGCCTTGCAGCGGATCGGCATCGTTCGGGGTATTGTGCCACATCCATCGGGCGTCGTTCGAGATGCCCGCGATGGTGCCCCAGGGTTGAATGCCGTTGGCACCGCCGACGAACGGGGTTTCCCAGAGGTTGCCCGAGTCGGCGAACGCGACATGAGTGGCGATTTCGGGAGCGTCGGGGTGCGGGTCGTGGTCGCCGCGGTTGATGTTAGTTGCATAGACGAGCCAGGCAGCGTCGCCGCTGAGGAGGGTGCTGCGGGTCGTGAATCCGAACTCGGCGAGGACGCTCTGAGCGACGGCGTCGTCGGACCAAGCGGCGACGTAGAGGAAGTCGCCGGCTTGGAAGGAGTAGGGTTCGGGGTGGGACCAGTTGTATGTGCCGGAAGAACCGGAGGGGCCGGTTTCGTTCCCGCCGTGGTACGTAAAGGTGTTGCCGATGGAGGTGTAGAGGGCGTAGTGGTTATCGGCGGTGACGGTGCCGGAGATGGTGTCGGCGTGAGCTGCTGCGGTGAGGGTGCCGAATGAGGCTGCGACAAGAACGAGAACACGGGTATTCATCGTGGTACTCCATGCACGCCCAGAGAGGCGGCATGACAAGTATGCAAGATGGTTGTTGGAGCGACGAGGGATTGTGGGTACTGAAGCGGGCTGAGGGAAGGGTTGTAAGCGGGATGAGGCGTGTGCGGGTGCGTGTGAGGCCGGTAATACGAAGCAGGAAGATAAGGTCAACGAAAAACGGAGCAGGCACATGCCTGCTCCGTTCGGGTTGCTCTGAAAGAGGTGGAGAAGTTACTCGTCGTTGGTGGGGCCGACGCAGACCATCCAGAGTTTAAAGAAGTTCATGATCTGCTGCTTGTTGAGTTTATTGGCGTTGAGATTGAAGGCGACCTTGCTGGAGGCGGGGAGTTCGCCGCCAGCGATCATGGAGTCAACGTAGGACACCTTGCCGGTGAGGCAGGGGATGGAGTTATCGACGGCGAAAAAGGCGTCTTCGTCGGAGAGTTTGTCGAAGGCGGCACCTTCGCTGTTGGCGGTCTTGTTCTTCTCTTCGTTGAAACGGAGGTTGAACTCGTAGAAACCCTTGCCGTTGGTGGAGCGGTTGGGGTCTTCGACCCACTTGATGGAGCCGGTCACGACATCCTCGAACTCTTTACCGTTCAGGGTGTAGCGGAAGCGGATGCCGTCGGTGAACCAGTTGCCGGTTTCGTAGTCGTAGTCGAGCCGGCCGTTGACGAGGGTGGTGGGGTACGTTTCGGCAGGGCCTTTGGCAAGGCGGACGTTCTCGAAGCGCATCGGGTCCGACTTCTTGACGACGACTTCGACCTTCTTCTTCCCGACGAGGCGGGTATAGGTGTAGGCGGCGAGGTTTTCTTTATTCTCGGCTTTGCCGATGAGGCGGCCGGAGAAGTTCTCGGTGAATGAAGCCTGTTTGCCGACGGCATCAACGAAGATGCGGAGCGGGCTTTCCTTGGCCGCACCGCCGGCGAGGTCGAACGCACCGGACGCGGTATCGATCGGGACTTCACCGACCCAGTTGCCGACGGTCTTCTTCTGCTTCATGTCCTTGGGGTTGAGGACGGACATATCGATCTTGAAGCCGAGTTGGGCGTCCTGTTTCTTGCTGCGGATGATTTTGGAGAAGAGGTTGGGCTGGCGAGAGATCTGGCCGCTGAACTCGGTGGTCTCGGCGACGCGGAGGGTGAACTTGTAGAGGTCTTTGGCGCCGAGAGCGGCGGAGTTTGGGCGCAGGTCGCCGCTGGTGTCGAGTTTGGTGCGGGTGTTGAACTCGATGTCCATGGTGCCGGCGATGACATCATCCTTGGTGATGAGTTCGGCATCCTGGGCGAGAGCGACGGGAGCGAACAAGGTCGCTGCGGACAGGGAGCTCGCGGCGAGAAGCGAAGCAAAGCCGAATCGACGTGAAATCAGCATCATCAGAGGGGTCTCCTTCGAAAGATGTCCCGGCGACAGCCGGGGCATGTGTGCGGTCGGGGGATAGTTCGGGAGCCGGGTGAAACGGTTTCACCCGCATGGTGGGAAGACTCGCGGAAGCAACGCCGGACTCGGTGGAACACCAGGGTCAATGCGACATCGGGCAGAGAAGTAGATAATAGGACGGAACATCGGCGAGCGGCGTCGCTACGCTTGTGTTCGATCCGGTGGGCGGGCAAGGTAGAGGAGAATCAGGCATGAAACGCGCGGGAGTTGCGCTTGTCTGGCTGTGGGCAACGGTGTGCGGTTCGGTGCGGGCGGATGAGATAGCGATGCTGCCGCTGGGGGATCCGTCGCGGGCGTTCGTGCTGGCGTCGGGAAACGCCGGTGAAGTGGTGGATTGCCGTGACATGGCCGCGAAGGGACCGGCGACGTTTGACGCGATGATCGCCGATTTGGCGCGCGCGGACGTGGTGCTGATCGGCGAACACCACACGAACATGCCGGGACACGAGTTCCAGGCAAAGTTGGTGCAGGCGCTGCTAGAGACAGGTCGGCCGATGGTGGTGGGGATGGAGTTCTTTGAAGTAGGCGACGACGCCGCGCTGGCGAAGTATGTGGCGGGTGATTCGGACCTTCGGACGATGCTTCAAGAAACGGACTGGTACGGCCCAAGCGGCGGGAACTACAACTTTGCGTATTACCAGCCGATCGTGGACGCGGCAAAGTCGAAACGCGTGGCGGTGCGCGGGGTCAATGTGCCGCGGGAGTGGGTGCGGACGGTGTCGCGGAGCGGGCGCGACAAACTGACGGACGAACAGCGGGTGTATGTTCCGGACCCGGGCGCGGTGGACGATCGGCACCGGCACGTTGTGAACCGGATGATGGGCGGGTTCGGCGCGTCGATGCCGGAGATGTTCGACGGGATGTACCGTGGGCAGATCAGTTGGGACGCAGCGATGGCGGCGAGCGTGCTGCGGTTCCGAGCAGAAAGCAAGGGCGAGCCGCCGCTGGTGGTGGTGATCGTTGGGGTCGGGCATGTTGGGCATGGGCTGGGGATACCTGCGCGGCTAAAGGCGGCGGAGCCGTCACTCGAAGTGCGGATCGTGGCACCGGTGTCGGCGGTCAGGCCGAAGGAGGAAGACCGGGTGCATCCCGGGTTCGTGCCCAAAGAGAGCGCGACGTTCAGCCGTGGGTTTGGGGACTATGTGTATGTCTTGCCCGACACGGAAGGAGCGGATGCGTATCCGCAGTTGGGGCTTCGGCTGGCGGCGACGAGTGGCGCGACGACGGTCGCCGCCGTGG
>JBGSIF010000127.1:0-6825 GCA_041742635.1 Phycisphaerales bacterium | reverse complement strand
CCTCACACCCGATGGAGTACGTCCCGCCGGGGTAGGCGTTGAACCACTCGTGCTTTTCGTCGCGGCACTTCCAGGCGTAGGCGAGGGCGAGCGTGGACTTCCCCTGCCCGCCGTGCCCGCGGTAGCCGGCGCGGAGCACCGCGCCCTTGTGAGCGTGGGCGGTGAGGGTGCGATGCACCGCTTCGAGTTCGTTCGGTCGCTCGACGAAACGCTTGGTGAGCGCGGGGAGGTTGTGCAGGGGCGGCTTTGGTAGCGAAAGCCCGAGATACCACTCGCGCAGGTCGGGGTGCGTGTTGAGCACGTCCCGGAAGTCCGGCCACGCGTAGACCTTGACCTCAAACAGCCCGGCAGCGGCGTGCTCGCGCGTCACGTTCGCGGCCCACGCCGTGTGGTCGTTCGCGTCGTCGGTCGTGGCGATGACGAAGCGGCTGATGCGGACCTTCTCGCCGGTCAGGTCGTCGATCAAGTCCTTCGCGGCGTCAACGTCGTCTTGCGCGTCCTTCCGTGTCAGGCCCCTGCCGGTGTTCCGCAGTTTGCACTGCACGACGACCGCCTTGCCGCCCGCGTCGGTGGCCATCAGGTCGATGCCGTATTGAATCTGGCCGCGGCGCTTGAACTTCTGGAACGGGCCGACGCCCAGCACGCGTTCCATGACACGGACGCAGACCGTCTCCCAGTCCGTATCGTTGTTCGGCGGCGGAAAATAGAACGAGCCCACGGGCATCACCAAGTGTAGAGTGGTTGTCTCGATGGTTGCTCGTCAGGCAGGGTGGTACGCCGAGCGGCGCGAAGCCCAATCAGTCAATCAATACACCGCGAAGAACGCGGCGGACTTCTCGGGGTTGTGGCCGCGGCGGTCGTACAACTTCGTCGTGCTCGGGTCGGCGTGGCCGACTTCGCGCTGCACGTCTTCGAGGCTCGCCCCGTTGTCGAGGGCGGTCGTGATGAACGTCGCCCGCATCGAGTGGGCGCTGTACCCCACGTCCAGCCCGGCGATCTTGGCGTACTTGCGCACGATCTGGTCGATCGCCGCGGGATGTAGATGACGACGCGGCATCGTCCCATCGACGCTCTTCTTCGCGGGCCAAAACAGCGGCCCATCTCGATCGTTCGCATGACCCGCGGCAATCAAGTATTCCTCGATCCGCTGCGCCGTCTGCGGGTTGATTGCGAGCGACAAATCCTCACCGCCCTTGCGGATGAAATGCAGCGAGCGGAACCCCGCGTTGGTGTGAAAGTCCTTCACCAGCAGACTCGCGATCTCCGCCCGCCTCGGCCCGGCCTGCAGTCCCACCGACAGAATCGCCCGGTCACGCAAACCTTGCAGCGTGCCCGCGTCGGGCGCATCGAGCATCCGCCTCGCTTCCTTCGCGGAGAACGCGAGCGTCGTGCCGTGCCGACGGTTGACTCTGGGACGCTTCGCATCCGCGGCTCGGTGCTCCACGAGATGGCCAAGAACGAAAGCCTGGTATCCAAAGTTGACGCGACGGTGATTGACTCGATTAACTGGAACTGATCGGAGCGAATGCCTTGCGGCATAGAATGGAGAAAGAAATTGCGGTCCAAAGTGGCCGATCTGCGGGGAGGTACACTCGATGACATACAAGATCGGCAACCGTGACGATGCCGTGCGATGTGTGGAGCAGGTCGTTCGACTTGCAGATCAGAACAGCAAGTACCTGGGACATTTTCCGGCGAGCTGCTTCAAACGCGAAGCGGAGCGAGACCGGGTGATTGTGGCACTCGACGAAAACGACTTGATTCGCGGGTACGTGCTCTATCGCACGACCCGTGACCGTGCCGTCGTACAACACTTGTGCGTGAACGCGGCAGACCAGGGCCGCGGGATTGGCAAACTGCTCATTGACGAACTGAAACGCCGCACAAGACATCTCCCAACGATTGTGTGTCACTGCGCGCGGGATTTTCCGGCCCTCGCAGCTTGGAAGCGGTTTGGGTTTGTACCGATCGGCGAAAAGAAGGGCAGGGGTCGTGATCAGCGGCCTCTTGTCCGGCTGGCATTCGATCACGGGCATAAACATCTGTTTACCGAATACGTAACCCGGATCGCGGACGAGACGCTCGTTGCAGTCTTGGACGTCAATGTGTGTGTGGGACTGCAGGACGGCTCCGATGACGATGCGCAGGTTGAAGCGCTCCGTAGCGACTGGCTGCTGGAAGAAGTGAGTCTCTGGATCACCGATGAGACCCTTGCTGAAGCCGCGAGGCAGAACGACCATGCGCTCAGGCAACGCCGAATGAGTTTTCTGAGAGGGATCAAGGCGGTGACTCGTCACCCGGACACCGAAGAGATTGTCTTCGAGCAGCTGCGTTCGATCACCGGGCATGATCAACGGGTACAAGACCGAGCCGATCTGCGCCAGTTATCCCAAGCAATCGTCGGCGAGGCCGACGTTTTTTTGACGTGGGACGAGGGAATACTCCGCAAGGCAGGAGTCATCAAGCAATCGTTTGACATTGAGATCATGGCGCCGGCCGATCTCGTGCTGCGGCTCGACGAAGTCGCCCGTGCGAATGAGTACGCGCCGGAGCGGTTGCAGGGATCTGCGATCGAAGGAAGGCTGGTCGCCCAACTGGACGTCGAGCGCATTATCGACCGATTCCTGAGCACCGCGCGCGGCGAGAAGCGGCATCGCTTCGTCGACGTAGTTCGTCGTCACGCCGCTCTGCCGGAGCGAACTCAACTCCTGCTCGTGACGGGGGCGAAGAACGAAGATCGTGCGCTGATGATTTCTTCCCGAACCAACGAGAACGCCGTGTGCATCTCAGCGCTTCGCATCCAAGAGGATCGGCTAGCCGAAACGCTCGCACGGCACCTCCTGCAGGTCGCGATCAAAGACGCGGTAAAGTACGGATGTGACCTGGTAGTCGTCGACGAGCCATACGCCATCCATCCGCTCGATTCGGCCCTGCGATCGTTGGGATTCTGTTGGTCAGGAGCCGTGTGGATCAAGGCGTGCATTCGTGGTCTGGTCACGCTCATGGCGGCATCAAGTCGCGTAGAAGAGTTGATACTCCGGCATGGCGATGTCGCAACCGGTCTGCTGCCGATGAAAAACCTGATGTTGGCGCGACCGAGGCTCGTCGCGACGGATGCGGCCCTCGAAGAGATGATCTGGCCAGGGCGACTTCGGCAGTCGGACATGCGAACATTTGTCGTGCCGATTCGGCCTCGGTACGCACGGCATCTCTTCGATTCTTCGCTGGCCCACGAGAGCGTATTCGGGTCTGATCCCACACTTTCGCTCAACTGCGAGAATGTGTACTACCGCTCCGCTCATGTTGCCGTCGTCGCGGCACCATCGCGCGTGCTGTGGTACGTGAGCGAGGATCGAGGCGAGCCTGTTCGTGCGTTACGAGCGTGCTCCCAAGTGGTCGAAGTTGAAATTGGAGCGGCAAAGGACCTGTTCGGCAAGTACCGTCGGCTTGGCGTGTACGAATGGAACGACATGCGATCCATGACCGATGGCGATCCGCACGGAGAAGTTATGGCCATTCGCTTTGGCCCCACCGAGTGTTTTCCTTGCCCGATCGACGGCACTACATTGAGGTCCGTGATTCAGAGTTGGCGAAATGCCAGCGGACCCAATCCACTGTCGATGCCGGTGGAGATTCCGCCGGGATGCTTCGAAGAACTCTACGAGCGTGGCCATGATAAACGTCCAGCAGACCCGTCGCGTGCTGCTTCTCTCGGTTCGGCCAGTCCATGCCAAGGCCATCCTGAACGGATCGAAGCGAGTAGAACTTCGCAGAGTTCGACCAAATCTGAGCCGCGGTGACGAAGTCATCGTGTACGAAACAGCGCCCACCAGCGCGGTCGTGTGCCGTGTTCCGGTCGACGGAGTGGAAAGCGCGAATCCGGTTCAACTTTGGCAACGGATTGGCCGCGTGAGCGGATTGTCGCGCCAAGAGTTTCTGGCATACTTCGACGGCCGACATCAAGGATTCGCTATCTGCCTGGGTGATGTCCGGCCGCTCCTGAAGCCTCAACCACTTCATTCAATCCGGCGAGCCGTGCCGAACTTTCACCCCCCCCAGTCTTATCACTACTTGGAGCCGCAGCGAAAACGTGACCGCCGGTTGATGGCATGTTTCTCAGGCGCACGGATGTCGGGCTGGTGTGTGGTTACGGATGTATCCGGTTGATCTCGTCGAGGGTGATGCGTTCCTCGCGGCGGTCGTAGGTCTGGGTCGTCTTGATGCTGGCGTGGGCCGCGGGAGCTTTCGATAGTGCCGCCGTTCTCCAGGTACACCGTGATCCCCGTCGCGCGGAACGTGTGGTTGGTCGTGTCACCGAGAACGCCCGCAGCCCGCAACCCAGCCTCCTTACCGCACGGCGCCTCCTTGACGGCCTCACCCGCCACCGCGTCCCCTGGTTCCGCGAAGCCATCGAATGCGAACGGATAGAGGCTTGTCAATCGCAGACCGTCGTGGAGCGGATTGAGTGGTGACGATGGCTCGACGCATCGGCGACCATGTGCGACTTTGACCGTGTTCAATCCTACTGCCACGTCGCGCTCGCTGAGTTGTTCGAAGCCGAGGGTAAGCACAAGCTGCGCAGGAGTACGAGGCAGCCGTGAGACCGCTCGAGATGCTGATCCTGGGTCGGCAAGTGATGGGGCAGTGTTCGCAGGCGGTAGAACTTTTCGATCGTTTGATCGCGCTGTATACAGAGATCAGGAGCCACGATGCGATGGAATCTGCCATCTAAAGACAGCACGCGGTGATGGTGCCCTGCTAATTTGACGGCGCTCCGTCATTCCTCGACGCAAGCTACGCAGCCTGCATCGGCTCGACTTCGACACGGGTGACGAGGCGGACGCCGAGGGCTTCGAGGATGCGGATCGCTCGATCGACGGTGATGCCGTGGTACTCGTTGCGCTCGTCGCGCGAGACCATCGACTCCTGCACGTCGAGCCGCTTGGCGAGTTCGCGCTGCGTCATGCCGCGGGCGATGCGCAGCCCGATCAGGGTCTGCCCGAGGCCGTGTAGGTTCTCGAACTCCTTGAACTGGCCGCGCTTGAGCCGCTCGTAACTCTCGACTTCCTCGATGAGCTGCATGTGGAACGACAGCAGCGGCTCCAGCAGTTTGTCGACCTGCTTCTTCGTGTAGCCCTGCTCGCGCCACGCCTTGGCATGGCCTTCAAAACGCAGTTTCTCGGCGTCGATACGCTCCATCGCCTGCTGGTACTCGGTTTCGTTGCGGATCATTGGGCACCTCCTCGCTCTCGCTCTTTCACCAACCGGACAATCCCTTTGGGTTGCCCGTCTCCCCGCCGTTTCCTGAAGTACGCCGGGAACTCCAGCGCGTTGCCGTGTTCATCCACCCCGGCGATCAGGCCGGAATAGTGCGGGTACAACTCCACTCGGTAAGCGTGCCACATGGGGAGTTGCAGTTTGGGATAGCCCCGATACGGACGCCGGGCCGCATGGTCCCACGTCCAGCACTTTTCCGGATCGATCCGGTTGAGCGCCTGCTCCAGTTCTCCTGACGCGAAACGCATGGGGTCACACACAAAGTACCCGTCGATGTCGTTGGGGTGGTTTTTGTCCTCGACGAACGACCCGTCGATGAAGATCTCGCTGATCCCCACGCTCCACAGTTGCTCGGCCATCACCGCCAGCCTGTTCACCAGCCCCAGTCGCCACGCCCCATCCCACACGGGATGGTCCTTCGGTTCGCCTGGACCAAGCACCAGCATGGAATCGCGTAACTGCGGCAGCGTGAGGGCGTACGCGCCCGGCGGCAGGATTCCATCCGTGAAGCGCGGCGGGAGTGGCGGCATGAGGCTCTTGACTCCTGTTATGTTTTACACTATCGTCTATTTATACGTATTTGTCAAGTAAAAGTTCCGTGTGAAGGCAGGTTTTCTCGCCGTAGGCGTTCTTTAAGGAGTGATAGCCATGAGCATGGGATCGTTCAAGCCGGGCCAGAAGGCTCCCGCGTCCGGGCAGTACCAGCAGATCGGCCCGCGCGGCGGCAAGGGACCAGAAGTGACCGTGACCAGGGGCGAACCGCTGCCGCCCACCCAGGCCAGCGGCTCCACCTACAAACTGGTCGATCGCACCAACAACAAGTCGGGGCGGTCGTAAGCCCCAGGAGCCTTCCGGAGCGGCCGTCACCCTACAGGTGGATCCGGTTGATCTCGTCGAGGGTGATGCGTTCCTCGCGGCGGTCGTAGGTCTGGGTCGTCTTGATGCTCGCGTGGGCGGCGATGTTGCGGGCGTTCTCGATCGTGCCACCGTTCTCCAGGTAAACCGTGATCCCCGTCGCGCGGAACGTGTGGTTCGTCGTGTCATCGGGCACTCCCGCCGCCCGCGCCCGCCGCTTCACCATCTCCCACGCGGCGAAGCGCGTGAACGGACGCCCCGACAGCGTCCCGCCGCGCTCGACCGCGCGGAACAGCGGTCCCTTGCCGTGCCCAAGCCCCGCCGCCTCGATGTACGCGTCGAGGTACTCCTCGGCTCGGTGATGCAGCGGCACCGCGTGCTCCTTGGCCCCTTTCTCGTGCAGCCGCACCCAGCGCCGCTTGCCGTGATAGTGGTAGTCGCTAACGTGCATGGTGACCACCGCAGACACGCGAGCGAAGGTGTAGATCATGAGCGCGATGATCGCGCGGTCGCGCAGACCCGCGAGCGAGTGCGTCGGGGTCGATTCGAGCAGCTGTCTCGCCTGGTCCCCCGCGAGCACTGGCGTGCGTCCCTTGCGGACGACGTGCCGCGGCCCGCGCACGCCCTCGGCGGGGTTCTCCGCCGGCACGCGGAGGTACTCAAAGAGCATCCGCAGCGCAGCGAGGTTCTGCT
>JBGSIF010000126.1:0-4833 GCA_041742635.1 Phycisphaerales bacterium | reverse complement strand
GAGCGAGGAGCGAGAGCAGCGAAGCACCGAGGAAGGCGCCGAGCACGGCGGGGACGCCGAAGCGGAACGCCGTCGCGCGGTCGGCCCACCGGCCCACGAGCGCGAGTTTGAAGAGGTTGTTGGAGAGGTGGACGACGCCGGTGGCGGCGATGGCGGCCTCGATCGGGAAGAAGAGGGCGAAGACGGGCATCAGCACCGTTCCCAGCCCGAAGCCGCTGAGGAGCGTGACCGCGGCCATGGCCGCTGCGAGGATTGGGATGAGGACGAACTCCATTGGCCAAGCGTAGAGGGAGCGATGTGCGCCCGTTGTGCTGCGGGAGAACCGACCTAAGCCAGTGCGGTATATGGTTTGACCTGGGGGGCGTACTCGTGAGGGCGTGGCATGGACTCTTCCAGTTCGGGCGAGGTGACGAATCTGCTTCAAGCCGTGCGTGCCGGGCAAGCGGGCGCGACCGATCAACTCTTGCGGGTGGTGTACTCGGAACTGCGCCGCATCGCCGCGGCGAAACTCGGCCAGCGCGGGGGAAGCGACGAACTGTGCCCGACGGAACTTGTCAGCGAAGCGTATTTGAGGCTGCTGGGCAAGGAAGTGGTGCCCGAGTGGGAAGATCGGAAGCACTTCTACCGGACCGCCGCGCTGGTGGTCCGTAATATCTTGGTGGATCAGGCGAAGCGGCGAGGCGCGAAGGTACATGGGGGCAAGGCTCGCCACATCGAGATCACCGATCAAGTGCCCGGGAAGCACAGCGGTTCGCTGGATATGGTCGCGCTGGACGACGCGTTGACGGAACTGGAGCAGATTCGGCCGCCCGCCGCCGAAGTGTTCGGGCTGGAGTACTTCGCGGGGCTGACGCACGACGAAGTCGCGCTATCGATGGACCTGCCGGTATCGGCGGTACGGCGGCACTGGGACTTCGCACGAGGACACCTGGCCCGGCGGCTGTACGGCGATGAGTCCGCCAATTAATAATCAGTGCCGATGAGCAGCGAAAGCCTGGATTGGCGGTTGTTATACCAGAACCCACCAATGAACCCGGACGACCTCATCAATCACTTGTTCGACGAAGCCCACGGGATCCCGCGGGAAGAGCGCGAAGCGTTTCTCAGATCCAGGTGTGACGACGAAGTCGTGGTACGACGGGTGCTTGGGTTGTTCGCGGGGGCGGAGTCGCCGCCGTCGGGATTGGCCGATTCGCCCACGGTGCCGATGGCGTGGCTGCCCGACACGAACCCAAGCCAGTTCGACGGCTTCAGGATCATCCGTTTGATCAGCGACAAAGGTGGGATGGGCGTCGTGTACCTCGCGGAGGAGGAAGAACTCCGACGCCCACGCCAGATCGCCCTCAAAGTCATCCGCCCTGAACTCATGCTCTCGGGTGAAATCCGCGAGCGGTTCCGGCGCGAAGCGGCAACGGTGGCGCGGCTGGATCATCCAGCGATCGTTCCGGTGTATCGCTACTCCGAGCGCGAAGGACCGCAGTTTATCGCAATGAAGTACATTGACGGGCAGACGTTCGGCGAGTACTGCGGGGAACTTTCTCGCATGCAAGACCGCCGAGAGATGAGCGAGTCCGAACGAGAGCGGCGGATCGTGGGGGGTGTGCAGCGGATCGCCGAGGCACTCAACCACGCGCATGGCCTACAGGTCGTGCATCGGGATGTGAAACCAACGAACATCCTGGTCGATCGTGAGGGGAACGCTTATCTGAGCGACTTCGGGATCGCAAAGGTAGCCGACGAGCCTGCGCTGACTGCGACGATGCAGAACCCACACACGCCGGATTACGCAAGCCCCGAGCAGGTTCGGCGAGCCGATGCGCAGGCGGCCCGGGACTCTGCACAGGCCGAGATCGACGGGCAGAGCGATGTGTTCTCGCTGGGAGTGGTGTTGTACGAAGCACTCGGGGGCACGCACCCGTTCAGAGCGCGGGACGCGAACCAAACCCGCGAAGCGATTCGATCACTGGACCCGCCGGGGGTGCGCAAGCGCCGGCGTGAGATCCCGCGCCGCCTGGAACAAATCGTGCGGATCGCTCTAGAAAAGGACCGAAGATTCCGGTACCCGACCGCGGCACACCTTGCGACCGACCTTGGCTGCTGGCTGCGCGGCGAGCCGATCTTCGGGCGTGAGATCAGCCGCGCCCGCAAGTGTCTGCGGTGGATACACCGCAACCGTGGGCGTGCGATCGCCGGGGGCTTCGGAGCGTTCGTGATCGCGTCGGCGGTGCTAGCGAGCCTGCTGGTGATGCAGCACCGAGGAAGCACCGCCGCGGTGGATGTGTCGGCGGTGGAATCGACGCCGCTGGACGCGAGGACAGCACTGTGGATCGCGCGTGTTAGCCCGACGACTGCGAAGTTAGAGGTGTTCAAAGACGCCGGCGTGCTGCCGCGGCGCGTGCGGCTCAAGCCGGGTGCGTACCGCTTGCTTGCACGAGTGGGGACGGATGGCGCATTTGCGGAAACGTCGGTTGTGATCATGCGCCCGGGAGAAGATCAGGCGGTCGAGTTGATCTTCACCAAACCGCAGCCTAATCCGAGTCCTGGGATGATCCGGTTCAAACAGGGTACATATGAGTTCGGCTCCGTCGATCGCAAGTCATTGCAGGCTGCGAGTGAAGTCACAGTCGAAGAGTTCGACTTGGACGAGGCGGAAGTGTCCAACGCCGAGTATGACGAGTTCGTGAGGGCGACCGTGCGGGCATTGCCGGGATATTGGAAGGCGTGGCGAGAGGGCAAGCCGGCGGATGCGCCACATTTCGATCCGGCGCTGGCGGATCATCCTGTCGTGGATGTTTCGTGGAATGACGCCGTGGCGTATGCGAGGTGGCGTGGGAAGCGGCTGCCGACGATGTTCGAGTGGGACTATGCGATGCGCGGCGGCGGGAAGCGAACCTATCCGTGGGGCGAGGGGGTGCCGCGCTCATTCCCGGCGGTGCCGTGCGAGGACATGCAGCGCGGCGGGCTATCGAATCGTCCGTTCCTAATCATGGCATACGCGAAGTACACTCACCCGGTGCGGAGCCACAGCGAACTGGCATCGCCGGAGGGGCTGTACCACGGCGCGAGTAATGTACGGGAAATGGTCGAGAGCGTGTCAGTGAGCGAGACAACCGTGCGGGTGGTACTTGGGGCGGGGTGGACACAACTGCCGCAGGTGTATACGCCGAACGAAATAGTGACGCTCCCGTTCGAGAGCGTATTAGGTGATGGAAAGCGGATCGGTGCCACATCAATGACGGTGGGGTTCCGGTGCGCGAAGAGTGTGGATCCAAAGCAATAGAAGGAGATGCGCATGGGAGTATATATTGTGTCAATGGGCCTGACGTGCGAGCCTACCACTACAGAGGAACAAGCCCGGTTTGCCGAGATGAACACTGCTGACCTGCAGAAGGCACTCGCGTTGATCGTGCTTCCGCCGATCTTCACGGCACCGGATCAAACCGGCAAAGCGCCACAGGCACTCGTGGATGCGATTCACGATGTTTTGAAACAGCAACTCGCCGAAGTCATCCTTGACGAACTGACCGACAAGACGAAGCCCGTCACAGCAGTTACTGTCTTCACCGGTTGGTCGCAGCCGACGGGATCAAAACCTCACGAAGGCGGCCCGTCACCGATCACATACAAACTCAAAGACTCAGCACATTTCGTGCAGTGGCGTATCACGGGAAACTCCTCTGCGCCATATGTCCAAGCATACGCCGTTTGGAGGTATATCGATGTCGGTGTATCAATGCAGTAATCGGATCAATGCACATCAATCTCTGATAATCACATTCCCACCGACAA
The DNA here is from genome assembly GCA_041742635.1 of Phycisphaerales bacterium. Lineage (GTDB taxonomy): Bacteria > Planctomycetota > Phycisphaerae > Phycisphaerales > UBA1924 > JTS-AC122. The sequence goes on along the minus strand of JBGSIF010000126.1, from coordinate 1,044 downwards.
GATCCCTCGTGCTTGATGTTAGACAAGACGGGATATCGCTCGGACCTGCGGGCGATCGATGGGCAGCATCAGGGCTGACGGTGCTGATTTCAGGTTCAGAATCGAACATATCGCCTTACGAAGTATTCTTGTCTGGAGAAAAGCACAAGAAGCCGATTGAGGAGATTATGAATCATTCATTTTCATTTTTAGTACGTCCGCCGCCACAAGGACTAATGCGAGAGTGGCACGCGGGTCGTGAACTGCTGGCACGACTGAGTCTGGCGCACCGTTTTTTCTTTGAGTTGGACCGCGAGTTCATGGATGCCGCCCTTGCGTACCGCGTAACTCTGGGCGAGATTAGCGAGAATGAACGCGTACACCGTCTGGCTCTAGTTAACGATGTGACGTGTTTGCTAATGAATCGTCTGAGCGCACGACAGACCAAAAGGCAATCCAGCGATCTTCCGAAAGCACCGCTTCATACCGCAAGACACATAGAACTGTGCTCAACATACTTCTACGACTCCGCTACTAAACTCGTTTCATCAAATGGAATCCCGCCTGACTGGCACTTATTCGGCCATGCCTGTTCACTCTTTGCTGCTGGCGAAATGCGTTCCTCGGTTGTAGTCGGCACATCGCCGTCGAACGCGGACAACTGGGGCGTGACCGAGCCCGACTCAGCAAACATACTCATGTTCGCGGAACTCGCCTTTGTTTCGCTCGATTTAGGTCTGCACTCCGAAATGTGGACCATCCTGCTTCCCTATCTGGTTCGGATGCAGTGGTACTATTGGTCCCGAGTCTGCAAGCCTAACGAGAAGCGAGACTTCGACAAATATGGAGAACCTTCTGAGGCAAGGGTTCCTTCGAACGATCGGCTTCGCATCAACAGACGCATACCCGTCGATCCCAGTCCCAGTGGCCGGCCCCCAAGTTCTGTGCCAGGTGCTATGAGGGTCGGTTGATGGTATCGGTCCCGCGGCTGGGCGGGGGGGTGTTTGGTTCCTGCGCCATTGAGGGCATGCGGCCCAGTGCTCGGCGGGCCCTCGGGGGTGGGGT
>JBGSIF010000125.1:0-12938 GCA_041742635.1 Phycisphaerales bacterium | reverse complement strand
CATCGGCGAGCGCCCCCTCGATCCATACCTCGGCCCCTGCCGCGTCCTTCACGCCCCCGACACCCGAGGCCGCCGCGTCGCCGTCTCCGACATCCTCGGCGGCCTCGACCAAATCCACGAACCCCGCGTCCTCCTCCGCACCGACTCCTTCCCCGACCCCAACAACTGGAACACCGACTTCGCCGCCATCGAGCCTTCACTCATCGACGCCCTCCACGCCCGTGGCGTCCGCCTCATCGGCATCGATACCCCCAGCGTCGATACCCAAGACTCCAAAGACCTCCCCGCCCATCACGCCTTCCTCCGCCACGATATGTGCATCCTCGAAGGCCTCGTGCTCCGAGATGTCCCCCCCGGCGTCTACGAACTCATCGCGCTCCCCCTCCGCCTCATCGGCTTCGACGCCAGCCCTGTCCGCGCCGTGTTGCGTTTTCTCGCATAACCGCCCCGCGCAACTCTTGCCGAACTCCAATTGTTCGCGTGCAAACACACGCCCTCACGCTCAAAAAACATTCCCGGACTTATTGTGCAGTCGCTTCCTGCCGATGCTATGCACACGCGCCTCGTCACCGCACGATTCACAAGCGGGCGAGGATGCCAGTCCGATAAGACCACCGGCCACCGTATGTGCGCCGCAGATTCTGGAGACTTCGGCTATGGGCATCTCTTACGTTCACCACGCCAACTTCACACACCGACTCTTCTTTGTCGTCGGCTCCCTCACTGCGATGTCCGGCTGCTCCATGTTCCGTGTCGCCGACCGCACTCCTGCCCAGCCCGAAGCCACCGCCGTTGCAGCCGCTCCCGCTCCCGCCGACCCTCCTCCTACTCAAAACGACACTCAGGCAGCTCACACGACCTCTTCTACACGCTCCGCCGTGACAATCGGCCACAGCACGCCTTCCGTCAGCGCGTATTCACTCGCCGAATCGCTCGAGAACTACCCCCGCCGCTCCGCGCGTGCCGTCAACGACCCCATCGTCAGTAACTCCGCCGGCATCCCCGCCAGTTCGACCCCCACCGGCAACGCCGCCGAGGACATGGCCCTCGACACCATGGACTCGCTCGCACAAGTTACTTTCGCATCCCAAGGCTCCGACTTCGACCCCGACGTTTCGCGTGACGCTGAGTACATCGTCTACGCCAGCACGCAGCACCGCCCGACCGCCGATATCTACCTCAAAGCCGTCAACGGCCGAACCATTACCCAGTTGACCGCCGACCCCGGCCAAGACGTGATGCCCGTCCTCAGCCCCGACGGCTCCCGTGTCGCCTTTGCCAGCAACCGCTCTGGTTCCTGGGACGTCTATGTCATGTCCGTCAACGGCGGGCAAGCCGTTCAGGTTACGAGTGACCCGGCCCACGAACTCCATCCATCCTGGTCCCCCGACGGTTCACGCCTCGTCTTCTGTCGCCTCGGCGAAGTGAGCGGCCGCTGGGAAATGTGGGTCGCCGATGTCGATCAACCCATGGCCGGTGAGTTCATCGGTTACGGCCTCTTCCCCTCTTGGTGCCCCGTCGCTTCCACCGCTCCCGGCAAACGCGACAAAATCCTCTTCCAGCGCAGCCGCGAGCGCGGCGACCGCGCCTTCAGCGTCTGGACCGTCGATTACAAATCCGGCGACGCCAGCAGCCCCACCGAGATTGTCAGCAGCGCGACCTCCGCCGCCATCAACCCCGCGTGGAGTGCCGACGGCACCCGCATCGTCTACGCCACCGTCCCCTACGCCGCCGGAATCAATCTCGATCGTCCCTCCGCGTCCGACCTCTGGATGTGCGGCGTCGATGGTTCGGGACGAGTGAACCTCACCACCGGACGCTCCGTCAACCTCATGCCCAAGTGGAGTTCCGACGGCCGCATCTACTTCGTTTCGGATCGAGGCGGGATCGACAACATCTGGTCCGTCGGCACCGACAAAGCCATCATGGCCGCCACCGGAAAAATGCCCACCCCGAACACAGCGATGAAAAAGCACAAGTCCGAACCGGCACATGCCGTTGTGCCCGCCGCCGAACACGAAACCGCCGAAGTCCCCACCGCCGACGAACCCGAACACCCGTAGTGCAAGTTTCCAACTTGCACACCGCATCCGATTCCAAGTTCGACCACCCCCGCGCGAGTTGGAAACTCGCACTACTCAGGCAGGACGCCATGACAACCGTACAGACCATGCTGTGTGCCGCTTCGATCGGTGCGATGTTGATCTCGGGCTGTGCCCACGAGAAACACACCCTCGTCACCCCGAACGTCATCCAGTCCCCCTATTCACCCGCGAAGGGCGAAACCCTTTGGGCCATCGCCCCGCTCGCCAACGAGTCCGGCGTCTCGACCATCGACGTGCTGGCCATCTCCGACATGCTCGCCGCCGCGGTCGCCGAGATCGATGGGATCTCGGCCCTCCCGGTGAACCGCACGCTGCAAGCCATGAACTCGAGGCAGATCCGCTCCATCCGCTCGCCGCGCGAGGCCCGCATCCTCGCCGAAGCCATGAACGTCCAAGGCGTGCTCGTCGGCTCGATTACCGCCTACGACCCGTATGATCCCCCGAAAATCGGACTTACCCTCGCCCTCTATACGACCGATATTGAACCAGCCGAACCTGTGGACCCTCGGCGTCTCTCGGCCGCCTACGCCGACCGCAACTTGCCGAAAACTACTTTCTCGGATACCCCATCTTCCGTCGTCTCTGAACACCTTGACGCATCGAGTCACGAGGTACTCATCTCACTTCGGGAGTTCGCGCACGGGCGGCACGACCCGGAATCGGCACTGACCTGGAAGCGATACACCGCCAGCATGGAACTGTACACGGAGTTCGCCGCGTACCACTGCACGAGGAAACTCGTTCAGGCCGAACGACGAAGACTCGTGCTCGGTTTGTCTGGATCCACCGCCGCTTCGGCTCTTGGTACACACCCCGATGCTTCGACCGCGATTGACAAACCCTCGATGCCCCAACCCGACTCTCCCTCGCCCGCTCCTGCTTCCCCGCCTGCTCCCAGTTCCACTCTTACGCATACCACTCCCGGCAGCACGAAATGACTCCTCCCTCTGACCCACAACCTTCCGCACCGACCCGCATCCGACTCGTCGGCGGAACTCCGAGCGAAGCCATGACACCACTCCCTATCGTCGATCGCTTCTCGGATTACCTCCTCAATGAGCGGCACTTCAGCCAGTACACCGCTCGTTGCTACGGTGCCGACCTGCGCCAGTACATCGAGCACCTTGTCAAATCGACCGGCATCCAGCCCGTCGATGCCGCTGAACGTCAAGCCATGGAGCGACGCGTCGCGGCACCTTCCGCTACCGCTTCAGGAACCATCACCGATGCCATCTGCGCCGCCTCGGCCGAGGTCATCCGCGAGTTCCTTGCCCACCTCGGCACGCACCAATACTCCGGCGCGACCATGGCCCGCAAGATCGCCACCCTCCGTTCCTTCTACAAGTGGGCCGCTCGTCACAACATCACGACCGGCAACCCCATGACGGCGATCCGTACCCCGCGACAAAGCAAACGCCTCCCCAAAGCCGTCTCCATCGAACAGATCGAGCAACTCCTCGCCACGCCTCCCGAATCCGAAGTCCTCGGCATGCGCGACCGCGCCATGCTCGAAACCCTCTACTCCACCGGGATCCGCGTCAGCGAACTCGTCGGGCTGAACGTCGAAGACCTCGACGACGTCGGCGAGGCTCTGCGTGTCAAAGGTAAAGGCAAGAAAGAACGCCTCGTCCCGGTCGGCACTCATGCACTCGCCGCTGTCAAGAAGTATGTTGATATGGTCCAGGCCGACCCCAAGTTCGCCGGTATCTGGGGAACCAACAGGGTCGGCCCACTCTTCGTCAACAAGCATGGCAAGCGTCTGAGTTCCCGTTCTGTCCGCCGTAAACTCGACAAGTACCTCAAGGCCGCCGGCCTTGACACCAACATCAGCCCCCACACCCTGCGGCACAGTTTCGCTACGCACTTGCTCGAGAACGGCGCGGACCTTCGCAGTGTCCAGGAACTGCTGGGGCACCAGTCTCTCAGCACGACACAGATCTACACCCATCTCACGACGCAGCGCCTCAAAGACGCCTACGACCAGGCCCACCCGCGGGCCGAGGCGAGCTGATTACCTGTCTGGCGCGCGCCAACGCTGATGTGTGTTTCACATGGAACATCGCATCCGCTCGCCGCGCGCGCCGGGGCGATAACTCGTTCCTCCCGTTCCACACGGAACGCCCGGCGCAGGTTCAACCAAGGTACACTAAAGTCGCACCGGCATCATCCGATACTACGTGTTGGAGCCGATGCAATGGCATTTTATTCCGACCGCCCCAAGCCTCGGTATCGCCCTGGCGAGTACACCCGCGAACTTCAGGAAGAGCGGGCGCGTTGGTCCAACGCCCATCTCCGTGCTCGCCCCGCCCCCAAGCCCGTGGGCGTCCCCTTCCACGCCGACCTGGACCTCACCGAACTCGACGAGTTCGGTAGGCCCATGCTCACCTTCAAGGCCAAAGCCACCGAACTCGGCGAATCACACATCTGCATCCGTTCGCGCCGCATGTGCTACACCACCCGGCGGATTATCGCCGCGATGCACGCGCTCGACGATCAGCCCGTCCCGCTCTACGGCGAGGTACATGCCTCTGAGTATGACGGCGACGGCCTCTATCTCACGCGCGTCGGTATTCTCGAACTCCCCGAACTCCCCGTACTCGTCAAGTGGCTCAAAGAAAACGGCATCCGTGGCGTTCTGGCTTGATCGGTTGACCCACGCCCCCGACACGCCAAGTGTTTGCCCATGCGAGTTGTTACCACCGAGCGAGAACTGGCGGCGATCCCTACTGGTACAACGGTGCTCGTCCCGACGATGGGTGCGCTGCATGACGGGCACATCTCGCTCGTAAGACAAGCCGTGAGTGTGGCCCGGAATCGCCAGTGTGACGGCGTTTCTACGGATCCCGTGTTGGTCGTCGTGAGCATCTTTGTGAACCCCACGCAGTTCGGGCAACCCGACGATCTCGCGCGATACCCACGAACTCTCGAAGCGGATGTCGCCGCATGTGAAGCCGCGGGTGCCGATCTTGTCTTTGCGCCCGATGTCGCGGACATATACCCGCCGGGACGAAGTATCCGAACGCCTGACCTGCCTCCGGCGGCGACTCAACCGGCACTCGAAGACGCGCTGCGCCCCGGGCATTTCGCCGGCGTGTGCCAAGTCGTGCTGCGGCTGTTCGAGATTGTTCGACCGTCTCACGCGGTCTTTGGTGAAAAAGACTGGCAGCAACTCCAGGTCGTGCGTGCAATGACGGCCTACGAAGGGCTGCCGATCCAGATCGTCCCCGGCCAAACCGTTCGTGACCCCGACGGGCTAGCCATGAGCAGCCGCAATCGATTTTTGTCCCCGTCTCAGCGAGCGAGCGGGCTTGCGCTCATCGGCGCGCTTCGCGCCGCTCAGTCACAGCCCACCGTGGCAGACGCCGAGCGGATCATGCACGATCGTTTGCGGACGGCGGGTCTGGTGGCCGACTACGCGGTGGTGCGAGACGCGGAGACGCTTGCACCGCTTGCGGAATCTCCTGGACGGCCGAAGCGTGCGATCATCGCCGCGAAAGTGGGGGGCGCAAGCGGCCAAGCCGGCGTGAGGTTGCTGGACAACCTCCCTTGGCCGAATGGTGGGTCCGTGTAACACCCTGCCAAGTTCCAGCAACCGCCTAGGCTTCCCCGCCGTACTACACCCGTAGGACGCACAGGAGGAGGGGATTGAAACCTTTTCAAGAGGAGGTTGTTATGGCTCTGTATTCAACTCGTTCGGCGTGCTGGACACTCGCCGCAGGCGCACTCGTCGTCATCGCCGGCTCAGCCAACGCTCGCCCCGGCCCAGACGTCACCTACCAGGATGTCACCGATATCACGAACCACGGTGCGGTCGGCGGTGTGCGCGCGTATTCACTCGGCACCTCGACCTGCAATATCGGCAACCAGAACCTCCTCTGGACCAACGACGGTACCCCCGGCGTCGGGTTCAACGCTTATCGGCTCCACAACGGGCGATTGCTCCAGATCGGGCAAAGTTTCGTCAAAACCGCCTGCTGCGCGGCGGCCGGCTCGGGTTGCGGCCAGACTTGCAATGGACAGGGCGGTTCGGTGCTCGGCGCGGGGTGCCGGGACGTGTATGGCGGGGGTTGGAACGGCATCCAGGGCAACCTCGCCCCGCGATCCACTATTAATGCGTACACCGGCTCATTCTCGTCGTTCTCCACCGCGACCGGCGACGCCGTCTTCAAGCGACTTCAGGTTCAGCAGACGAACCTCTCCACCACTAACTTCCCCGGTGCACTGTTTGTGGTCGAAGGCGTCTATGTCGGGACCGACGACGCGATTAACGGCAACGCGATGAATAACGCCTCGCATCGGCTCGTCAACGTCAACCAGTCCTCGTTTGCCATGACCACCACGGCGACGATGCAGGCGACCATCCCCGCGATTCGTGCGTGGCGGGACCATGGCCTCGGGCTTAATCTCGCCGATCCGAGCGTCACCATCTCGACCGTTGATGTCCCCAACGAAGGCCGCTTCTGGGTCGCTACGAAAGTCACCGAGTCCCGCGACGGCGTGTGGCTGTACGACTACGCCGTGTTCAATCTCAACTCCGACCGTTCCGGCGGGTCGCTGTCGATCCCGCTGCCCAGTGGCGCAACGATTACAGGCGTTGGCTTTCATGATGTGAACTACCACTCCGGCGAGCCGTACGCCAACACCGACTGGACCGTGACGAATAACGGTGCGGAACTCCGCTGGAGTTCTCCGCAAACTTTTGCTCAGAACGCCAACTCGAACGCGCTGCGATGGGGCACGATGTACAACTTCTGGTTCGAGGCAGACCGTCCACCGACGTCGGGAGATGCGACGCTCGGGCTGTTCAAGCCGCACCCGACGCAGTCCGTGACGTTCGCCGCGCCTGTCCCGATGGACACGTCGTGCGACGCGGACTGGAACAACGACGGCGTCGTGAGCAGCCAGGATTTCTTCGATTTCACCGCAGCATTCTTCAGCGACAACGCCGATTTCAATAACGACGGCATTACCAATAGCCAGGACTTCTTCGATTTCGTCGGTGCGTTCTTCTCGCCGTGCCCCTGATGCAGGATTGCCTCAACGAGCGTCCGATTGGCTGCGTTGATCACAAGTAAACAAACAGAACCCGTCTCATCCGAGGCGGGTTTTTCTTCACACTTCAACCATGCAATGAGACGCCCGTGCGTTCGTTCGTGTGGAGCGAAGACATCATCACCGGAGGCTTACCATGGCTCGCTCGTTCTGCACGCTGACGCTCATTTGTGGTTGCGTACTCGGCTCTCAGTCGGTGAACGCACAACTCGTTCGGTACGATTTTTCGCAGGTAACGCAACTCGCACAGGGCGCGCTCGATGGGCAGAACGTCAACTCTCCCGTGCCCGGGTTCGAGTTGCTGCTGATGAAGAACGGGGTCACGGTCTACCGACGCTCCTTCGGCACCTGGTTCAACGGGCGCGTCGGGAACGCGGACTCTTCGACCAAGACCCTCTCGGGGGCCGTGATCATGTCGCTTACTGACTCGTCACCAAGCGCGTTCTCGCTCGATACGAGGCTGAGCCAATACATCCCCGCGTTCGATGGTGCCAAGCAGAATATCACGATCCGTCAATCCTTCTCGCACATGTCTGGCCTGGGGTCCAACCCCGTGCTGGGCGATGGCAGTGTGACTCTGCAGCAAGCCGCACTTGATATCGCCAACGACCCGCTGGAGTTTGTGCCGGGCTCGACGTTCTCCTACGGGGGCACGTCCATGCACGCCGCCGGGGCGGTCGCCGAAGTCGCCGCCGGTATTCCTTGGAACGACTTGTTCTTTGAGCGCATTGCTGGTCCGCTCGGGATGACGAACACCCGATTCGTGCTCTCGAGCGGGGCCAACCCGCGGATCGCCGGCGGGTGCGAAAGCAACGCGCCGGAGTTCGCGCGATTCATGGAGATGCTCCGCCTGGGAGGTGTTTACAACGGGCAGCAGATATTGAGTGAGTCGGCCGTCGATCAGATGTTTACTCGCCAGCCGCCCATCGGCGTCCCGATCGCCAACACGCCCGTGCAGTCCCCGACGACGGACGGTGCGGACTACGGCATCGGCGTGTGGCTCGATGAACGCGACACGGCAGGCAATCTAGTTGGTGCGATGGCCGCAGGCGCTCGCGGGTTCGCTTGTTGGATCGACTTCGACGACGGCATGGTCGGTGCGTTCGCCACCGACCTGAGTGCATCGGGAAACGTGCAGGGGCTTTTGTATCTCCTGCGCGGTGCGGCCCAAGATGCGATCCGAAACCCCCTCGAATGTGCCGCGGACTTCAATGCCGACGGGCAACTCAACTCTCAGGATTACTTCGATTTCCTTACCGGGTTCTTTGGTGGGGACGCCGATTTCAACGGGAACGGCACGACCAACTCGCAGGATTTCTTTGACTTCATCGTGGCGTTTTTCCAAGGGTGCTCCTGAGCACTCCCTCGGCTCGGGCACGCGATTTCTCGCGGCGAACTTGGGCGTGCAACCTGCTACCATAATACGAACGAATCGTCCTTTCTAGCAGGAAGCCGCCCTTGTCGAAGTCGTCTGAACGAACGAAGAGTGCATCGCGCCGAAGTGCCACGGAAAACACGAACGAAAGGGTGACGTTGCGTGACCGCCCCGAGCCGGTGCGGGTTGATGTCGCGCCGGACACGGACCGTACCGTCCGTGTCAACGAGTTGCGTGCGGCTCGGTTAGAGCGTGATCGCTACATCCGCGTCCGCGGCGCACGCGAACACAACCTCAAGGATATCGATGTCGATATCCCGCGCGATCAGTTGGTCGTCATCACGGGGCTTTCAGGCTCGGGCAAGTCGTCGCTTGCGTTTGATACCATCTTCGCTGAGGGGCAGCGCAAGTACATGGAGTCGCTCTCGGCTTACGCGAGGCAGTTTCTCGATCAACTCAAAAAGCCGGATGTAGACGACATCGAGGGGCTTCCGCCGACGATCGCCATCGAGCAGCGATCCGGCGTCTCGAACCCGCGTTCCACCGTCGCAACCACTACCGAGATTTACGATTACCTTCGGCTGCTGTACGCACGCTGCGGCAAGCCCGCCTGCTGGTCGCCCACGAAGACAAAGAAAGACGGAACGGTCGTCGAACGTTGCGGCCAGCCGATCCAAGCGACGGCGTCAACGCAGATCGTCGATGCCGTGCTCGGTATCGCCGCCGGTAGTGGAGCTTCGTCGGGCACCTCGTCTGCGATGCGAGTGCTGATACTCGCACCGATGGTCCGCGCCCAAAAGGGGTTCCACAAGGACATCCTCGAAGAGTTGCAGAAGCAAGGGTGGAGCCGGGTTCGTGTGAACGGGACGGCTCACGAGATCCGGGACGTGCTGGCGAAGGGTGGGGAGAATCCCCTCTCGCTTGGGCGCTATGAAAAGCACGATGTGGACATCATCGTGGACCGCATGGCACTGCGTTCCGGAGCGACGGACCAGGAAACACGCCAGCGGCTCGCCGAGTCGGTCGAGTCCGCACTCAAAGCCGCGGGCGGCACCGTTGTCATTAGTTTCGAGTCAGGTGGGACTGTTCCGCGAAGCGGTGTTGGATCAACCGATGCAGCGAACGCCAAATCGGCGAAAGGCCAGACATCACGCAGCACCACGACCCTTGGGACATCCGAAGCACCCGCGGGGTGGACCGACCGGGTGTTTAGCACGAAGCACGCCTGCGCGATCCACCCGGAGTGTTCGCTGCCTGAACTGTCTCCGCGTCTGTTTTCGTTCAACTCACACCAGGGTGCTTGCTCGGAGTGCCACGGCCTGGGCTTGATCATGGAGTTTGATGAGGTGCTCGTCGTCCCAGATCAGACCAAGACACTGGGGGAAGGGGCGATCAAGCCGTGGAAGGTGCCCCCGCCGATGGGGCGTTTCTTCCGCAAACGGCTCAAAGCGTTCACCGACGCGACGGGGGTGAGCCAGAGTGTTCCGTACTCGATGATCAGCGCGGATCTTCGGCGGATCTTGATGTTCGGAGCCACCCCAGCCGACGCCAAGTTCTTCAAGACCAAAACCGGCAAGACGGCGACCGGCGCAGTCACCGCGTTCGAGGGTGTCGCCACGACGCTTCGACGCTGGTACGAACGCTCGGAGTCAACGTTTATCAAAGAGTGGTTGGGACAGTTCATGCGTGAAAAGGCGTGCCCGACATGCCACGCCGACCGTCTGCGCATCGAAGCGCTGAGCGTCCTGATTTCCAGCGGGCATCGCGCCGACACGACGAAGGCCTTTTCCGGCGCGGCGATACCGCGATCGACCCAGGACGGGTCCGAACTCAACATCGCCGAACTGTCGAGGCTCACGATCACCGACGCGCTCGCGTTCATGCAGAACCTGACGCTGAGCGTGGAACACCGCGTGATCGCGGCACCGATCGTGAAGGAAGTCTGTAGCCGGCTGGGCTTCCTCGTTTCCGTCGGGCTTGAGTACCTGTCGCTCGACCGGAAAACCGGCACGCTCTCCGGCGGTGAGGCGCAGCGCATCCGCCTCGCCACGCAGGTTGGGTCCAAACTCGTCGGCGCGTGCTACGTCCTAGATGAGCCGACCATCGGCCTGCATCAGCGCGACAACTCGCGCCTCATCAAGACGCTTCGGCACCTCGCGGACATCGGCAACTCCGTCCTCGTCGTCGAGCACGACGAAGAGATGATCCGGGCCGCAGACTATGTGCTGGACATCGGCCCCGGCCCGGGCGTCCACGGCGGACGAGTCGTCGCGCAAGGAACGCTCGAAGACCTCATCGCCTTGGGTACTTCGCAGAATGCCCAATCACAACTGTACACTGTCACGGACTCCGTTCAGCCCGATGCACGCCCGATTTCGCTCACTTCCGCGTACCTCGCCGGTGTTCGACGAATCGACACGCCCCGCCCGAGCCAGCGGCGCCGACTCAACGACAAGCACGCCATCGTCATCAAGGGTGCATCTGAAAACAACCTCAAAAACATTGACGCGGCGTTCCCACTCGGCGGGCTGATCTGCGTCACGGGAGTCTCGGGTTCCGGCAAGTCCACGCTTGTGAATGACATCCTTCTCGCCGGGCTGAAGCACCACCTTCTCGGATCTCGCGAGCGCGTCGGGCAGCACACCAAAATGACCGGCGTGAACAAGGTCGATCGAGTGATCGAGGTCGATCAGTCTCCTATCGGTCGCACGCCGCGCTCCAACCCTGCCACCTACACCGGCATTTTCGACGACATCAGGAAAATCTTTGCTGAAACGAAAGAAGCCAAGATCCGGGGGTACAAGCCCGGGCGATTTTCTTTCAACGTCAAAGCCCAATCCGGCGGCGGTCGCTGCGAAGCCTGCGAGGGTCAGGGACTCAAAAAAATCGAAATGCACTTCCTCCCCGACGTCTTCGTCAACTGCGAAGTCTGCGCCGGGTCACGGTTCAACCGCGAGACTCTCGAAGTCACTTACCGCGGCAAAAATATCGCCGACGTCCTCAAACTCACCGTCGAGCACGCATGTGAGTTTTTCGAGAATCACCCGAAGATCCTCCGATTCGTCGTGTGTCTCCGTGACGTCGGCCTCGGCTACATCGAACTCGGGCAGCCCTCTACCACCCTCTCCGGCGGCGAGGCCCAGCGAGTCAAACTCGCTACCGAACTCGGCAAGGGCGGCGGCACCAAAAACAACCCGGTACTTGACACATCTTTCCAGTCACTTGACCGAGATGCTTCCGATCTCGATCCCGAGTCGGACGAGTCACTCGCACCTGCGAAGCCTTCGGCACGCAAGCCCTCGGTGCCGGCGCCTTCCGCTCTTTCGCCATACGCCGCGCACACGCTGTACGTGCTCGACGAGCCGACAACCGGCCTGCACTTCGAGGATGTGAACAAACTCATCGCCGTGCTCAACCGGCTCGCGTCCTCCGGCGGCGGGAACACGCTCGTCGTCATAGAGCACAACCTCGATGTCATTAAGTGCGCCGATTGGATCATCGACCTCGGCCCCGAAGGGGGCGACAAGGGCGGCACCATCGTCGCCCAGGGCACACCGGAACAGGTCGCACGGATCGAAGCGAGCCACACCGGTACGTACTTACGCGATATGCTCGCGCACTGACCGCCAGTGGTCATCCTTTGCGTGCCGTCACATCCAGGCTCGTGATGAAGTCGCTTGCGTTCGCTCCAGAAGGCAGGTGCTGCGCGATCTTCTTGTACAGCGGGTCTTGCCAGTTTGTCATGGCTTCAACGTACTGCGGCTTGGACAACAGTTGAATCTCCATAAGCCCGGCGGCCTGCGCATCAAGGCGTGTTTCCTCAACCAGCACCGCGCCCGCGACGCAGCCCACCAGCGCCTCGATATCGACCCGCACTGATTCGGGCAGCGGCCGTAGCAACGCGAGGTCGGACACCGCCACCCGCCCGCCGGGTTTCAGGACCCGTGCAATTTCGCGCCACACCTGCGCCTTGTTCGGCGACAAGTTCAAGACGCAGTTGGATATCACCACGTCCACACTCGAATCTGCCACCGGAAGGTGCTCGATCTCTCCCAGCCGAAACTCGACATTGTCTAGCCCTGATTGCGTGCTATACAGCGCCGTGTTTTGCCTCGCTTTGCTCAGCATCTCGGGTGTCATATCCACCCCAATCACCCGCCCCTTCGCGCCCACTTTCGGCCCGGCGACAAAGCAATCAAACCCGCCGCCCGAACCCAGGTCGAGCACCACTTCGCCCGGCTTCAGCGACGCGATGGCCGTCGGATTCCCGCACGAAAGCCCCATGTTCGCCGAGTCGGGTGTGTGCTGAATGTCGGCGTCGGAGTATCCGATCGCCGCAATCAGTTGTTCCGGCGAGAGGTCCGCCGGGCCACAGCACCCACCGCCGGTCGCGCCACCCCCGCAGC
>JBGSIF010000124.1:0-6616 GCA_041742635.1 Phycisphaerales bacterium | reverse complement strand
CGGCGCAAGAGGCTCGGGCGGCACGCGCGGCGTGCGCCGCACTGGGTGCGTCGGTAGGGCGGCGCGTGCTGGCGCTCTCCCCTAATCACGATGCTGATCGATCGATTATCCACAAGGAGATTTCCATGCACGCGGAGCGTTTTGGTTGGCGCACGGCGGAGCATCTGCCGCGCGAGGTGTTTGTTTCGCTGCTCAAACGTCTGTCGGTGGACGGCGGGGCCGCGCGGGGTGCGCTGGTGGGCAACTCGTCGGCGGGGCTGATCGAGGCGGCGGCAACGCGGACCATCGCGGTGAACCTCGGACCAAGACAGGCCGGACGCGAGCGCGGAACAAACGTCATCGACCACGCGGGGACCAACACGGCGGACTTGGCAGAACTGATCCGTACCGCGATAGCCCGCCCTGCGGATGAAGTACCGCGCACCCACCCCTACGGCGAAGGTCGCACAGGAGAGCGGATCGCGGACCTGCTCGCGCGGACGGACTTGGCCGACCCGTCGCTGCTGCGTAAGTGCTGCACATACTGACAATCGATTCGTCTCCAACCCACGTCGGTCCCGCACCGGAGATCGCAGCACCATTCTCGGTGCCGGCGCCCGGCCGGTTGCCCGTGCGCGGGGCGCTCACGAGCGGTACGATGAGGCTCGCGGTCAGTGATGCCGCGTGCCAATTCTGTACGGGAGGTTGGGAACACTCCACGGAGACTGATCCATGCCGATCGAACCTGCGTTTACGATTGCACTCACCGCCGGGCTGATCTTTTCGTCCGCCGCGTTTGCTGCTCAACCCACCGCGGCCGCTCCGACGCCGCTGCCCGCTTCGCCCATCAAAGCGTTACTGATCACGGGGCACAACAACCACAACTGGCAGTACACCAGCCGGCTGCACGAGGAGACGCTCGAAGCCACCGGGCGTTTCGATGTGGACATCACGGATGATCCGCAGACAACGCTGGCCGACGCGGCAACGTTGCGGCAGTACACCCTCTTCGTGCTGGACTACAACGACAGCCAGGCGCCTAAGCCCTGGGGTACCGCGGCGCAGAAAAACTTCATCGCGGCGGTGAGCGCGGGGACCGGAGTGGTGGCGATCCATTCGGCGAATAACGCCTTCAAAGGGTGGGCCGAGTACGAGAAGATGCTCGGGCTGATGTGGCGCGACGGCACGGGACACGGCAAGTTCCATGCGTTCGACATCATCTTCGTCGATACGCAGCATCCGATCACGGCGGGGCTATCGACGATCACCGCCCATCCCGATGAACTCTACCACGACCTCGTCAACTCGCAGAACGCCGAGTATCACCTGCTGGCCCAAGCAATGTCTACCAAGGAGAGCGGCGGGACGGGGAAGAACGAGCCGATGGCCTTCACGCTCGGGTTCGGGAACGGAAAGGTCTTCGCCACGCCGCTCGGGCATGTATGGCCGGGATCAGACGACAACAAGCCGTCGATCTCGAACCCGGCTTTCAAGTCGCTGCTGTGCCGCGGGGCCGAGTGGGCCGCGACGGGTGCGGTTACGCTCCCCGCAGGGTGGAGCGATACGAGGAAGCACAACACGCTGAGCGCGGCGGAGAAGAAGGAGGGGTGGACACTGCTGTTCGACGGCACGACCACGGGCGGGTGGCGTGGGTTCAAGAAGGACGCCTTCCCCGCCGCCGGGAGCGGCTGGGCGGTTCGGGATGGGATGCTGGAACACGAAGCCGGGAAAGGCGGTGGCGACATCGTCACGGCCGAGCAGTACCAAGACTTCGAGTTTGCTTGCGACTGGCGGGCCGCGCCGGGGGGAAACTCGGGGATCATGTACCGATGTACGGAGGATAAAAACTACCCGTGGGAGACCGGGCCGGAGTGCCAGATTCTCGACGACACACGACACACCGACGGCAAGACACCGACCCGCCGGGCCGGGACGCTCTATGACGTCGTAGCATGCTCGGCTGACGTGGCCCGCCCGGCGGGGGAATGGAACCGGGCGATGATCCGCGTGAAGGGGACTCGCATCGAGCACTGGCTCAACGGCTTCAAAGTAGTGGACATCGACCTGAACTCCGAGGAGTACAAGAAGGCCCACGCAGCGAGCAAGTGGCCGGGGATGCCCGACTACGCCAAGCGGGCCAAGGGGCACATCGCGCTGCAGGACCACGGCGACCTGGTGAGTTTCCGCAATATCAAAGTGCGTCGGCTCGATTGAAGCGGCGGGAGGGGCAACGTGCAACACCGAGGAATGGCGCGAACACCGAGGCGCGCGAAAACCCCCGCGCGGGCCGGGGGAGGGAGGTCGTTCGTGGATCCGGGCCATCACACGCACGGCGAGAAGAACGCCGCGACGAAGTCGAAGAAGTCCTGCGAGTTGGTGGCCCCGTCGCCGTTGAAGTCCGCCGCGGGCGACCCGGAGAAAAACGCGGTGAGGAAGTCGAAGTAGTCGCCGGAGTTCACCAGCCCGTCGGCGTTGAAATCGGCGGGGCAGTCCACGCGGATCACGACCCGCACCCGCGCGGGATCGACGGGGACATTCAGCCCCGTGACCTGCACGATGCCGTCCGCCTCGGCGGTGCTGGTGCCCGTCTGGAGGACCATGCCGCTTACCAAGTCGGTCGCGGTCCACGCAATCGGGGCACCCTCGGGCGGATTGAAGTTCCGCGTGCGCCGTGGGATGAGGTCCATCGTGACCGAGGCGTACGGCGAGTTGTCGATGCTCGTCGCCGAAAGCCCGGTCAGATAGACCGTACACGCCCAGCGACTAGTGGTATCGACGACCGTGGCGGCGTCCCATTCGGCGTACCCGCCCCAAGTGCCCCAGGCGTCGCCGAGGTTCGGATCCCCCGGCCCGGGGTCGGGCTGCTGCCCGGCGGCGTTCACATCCGCGTCGGCACTAAAGAAGCCCGGGTACGACGTCCCGGCGCGGTAGGTGTCCACGAGGTACTGCCCCGACGGACGGCGGGTACGCACCGGGGCGATCCACTGGGCCACGTCGGGCCACGGGCCGGCGTTCCCGTCGGTCGCGTCGTTGGTCTCCGTGTGCCAGAACTCCGGTCCGTGCTCGCGCTCATCAAAGAAGAGCATGTACCCAGCCCTTGAGTCGTCGAGTGAATCAAAGACCGCGCGCTGCGCCGGGTTCCACGCGGCGGCGTCGGCCTCGTCGCGCTTGCCGTAGTACACGCGGGTGAGCGCGAAGTCCCGCTCGGGGGAGAGCCGCGTCGTCATCGTGAACGCGTCGGTCACGCCGACGAACCCGCCCGCCGCGGCGGGGTCCGGGATGTTCGTGGGGAGGTTCGTGTCCCAGTTCCCGCGGAGGAAGTTGACCATCCCGGCGTCGTCGAGGGAGAGGTTGCTCGCGGGCGTGTACAGCACCGCCGCGGCGAAGCGCTCGGGGCGGAGGCGTGTGAGGTGCGAGGTGCCGCGCCCGCCCCCGGAGTGCCCGACCATCACCACGCGCCGCGGGTCGATCGTCACGGGCGAAATCGGACTCTGGAGCCAGTCCAAGATCCAATGCACGCGGCGCTGCGTGAAGTTCACCACGACGGCCCCCGCACCCGGTTCCGTCCGCGGCAGCGACGTGAACGGGTCAAACTCCGGCGTGTACCCGAACCACGACGTGTTGCTGCGCCCCAGCACGCCCTCGACGTTGCTATAGATCGAGTCGTCGGGGGAGACGACGATCCCGTCGTCGAGTTCCAGCGAGAGATTGGCCCGCGCCGCGATGCCGGGGCGGAACAGTTGATACTCGCCCCCGCCCCCGTGCAGGGCGAAGACGCACGACAGCAGCGTGGGGGGGGCGGGGAGCGGGCTGTCCGGGCGGGTGATCGTGAAGACGTGCGGCACGCCGTTCTTGTCCGCGTCGGCGAGCACGGGGATATCGGGGCGGGCGTTGTCGTAGTCGTCGCGCCCGTCCGCGAAGACGACGTACGCGGCGTACGGGTTGCCGCCGGGCGTCATCCCCATGAACTGCTCGTGCGGGCGGACGGGATCGCCGACGGGGTCGTAGTTAAAGACGGCGGCGGTGCTGTTGCCGGCGTTCACCAGCACGCTCCCCGTATCCACGACCGCGAAGAAGAGGTTGCCGGCCTGGTGGGGCGTGTAGGCGAAGACGCCTTCATCCGCCGCCAGCCGGTAGGCGCCGCCCGCGGGTGTGGGGATCTGGAGCCGGGCCGCGGGGACGAGCGACTGGAGCCGCGCCCCGGTGTATTCGGGGAAGAACATCTTCCCCACGCGGTCCATATTGGCGACGTTCACCTGGGCCGCGGCGGAGGCGTAGATCTCGACCGTGTCCGTCGGCACCGCCGGGGGGGCGGGGAACTGCCAGACCACGAAGACCTGCCCATCGGCGTACCACGACCGGACGTTGAAGGGCTGCGCGAGGGTGCCAGCGCCCCCCAGGGACGCACCGAAGAGGCTCCCCGCCGCG
The DNA here is from genome assembly GCA_041742635.1 of Phycisphaerales bacterium. Lineage (GTDB taxonomy): Bacteria > Planctomycetota > Phycisphaerae > Phycisphaerales > UBA1924 > JTS-AC122. The sequence continues at coordinate 2,209 of JBGSIF010000124.1, read as the reverse complement.
AGCGCCAATAGCCTGCGGCGCGCGGGGTAAGTGGAGGCGGCGAAGGGGGCGAAGGGGGCCGACGGGGACGGCCGGACGCTGAAATGCCTGCTGAACATGAGAGACTCCTGTGCAATAAAGAGAAGATTCCGACGTTACACACCAGCCACGGCGTCCACGAAAACTACTTTTACGCAAAGCCCTCACGAGCAGCCCCCCAAGAACGCACCACCCCCCCCCCGCACTCACGCACGTACCGCCGAAAAACATATTAAGACTGCCCCGCCGTGACCTGACCGTGCCACCGGATGCTGCTTTTGAGCATCCGGTGCGATCGGACGGTTGCCCCCGGAACACCGGATGTGCAAAGCCACATCCGGTGGCACGCTTATCCGATACCACCTGCCGGGTACGATTGGGCTGCATGAGTATCCGTCGCCGTCTTGAAGACGCTCACTTCCTCCTAGCCAATGGCCGCGCTGACGGTGCGCTCCTGAGCGCGTGTACAGCAATCTCCGCCACGTCGCGCACCAGCAGGTACAGGCTGCGGGCCGTCAGGAAGAACTCGTGCATCGAATGCAGCACCACCTGCCCGCCGAAGTCCCACACCCGGGCCGCGATCGGCGTCTCGCTCGTGCGGCAGGGGAACGCGAGCGGGCGGATGTTGATCCCGTGCGTCTCGGCCTCTTTGGGGTCGTAGGACTCGCCGCGGAGGCGTTTGATGAGGCTGGTCTTTCCCGCCCCGCCGCGGCCGACCACGATCATCTTGAACTCACCAAGCGGCTTCCCCTGCTCTCCCTGCACGCGGAAGTAGTACGCCAGGATCTCCGCGGGCTTGGCGGGGTGGGTATTCTCCCAGCGGATCACCTCGCTGAACGTGGGGCCGAGGACTTCGGGGGGGAGGCCGAGGGCTGGGTTGTCGTGCAGGAAGAGGTGCGTGAGTTGCTTCAGATCCTCCAGTTCCTTCGGCAGCCCCGTGAGTTGGTTGTTGGCGAGGGACAAATGCCTGAGGGCCGTGAGTCCACCGAGTTCCTTCGGTACCGCTTCGAGTCGGTTTTTCTGGAGATCCAACCGCGTGAGGTCCGTAAGCCCGCACAGCTCCTTCGGCACCCCCGTAAGTTGGTTGGTGCCGAGGTCTAAGAGAAACAGGCCCCTCAGCCCGCTGAGTTCCGCTGGCACCGCCGTCAGTTGGTTGTTGTTGAGTCTTAACTCCTTGAGGACCGTGAGCCTTCCGAGTTCCTTCGGCACCGTCGTCAGTAGGTTGTTGTTGAGTTTCAACTCCCCGAGAGCCTTCAACTTCCCCAGTTCCCTCGGCACCGCCGTCAGTTGGTTGTCGGCGAGGTACAACCACGTGAGGGCCTTCAACGCCCCCAGTTCCTTCGGCACCGCCCTCAGTTGGTTGTTGGAGAGGCTCAACCCCTTGAGGGCCTTCAACTCCCCCACTTCCTTCGGCACCGCCGTCAGTTGGTTGTTGTTGAGCCACAACGCCGTGAGGGCCTTCAACTCCCCTAGTTCCTTCGGCACCGCCGTCAGTTGGTTGGTGTGAAGCCACAAGTGCGTGAGGCTCGTGAGTTCCCCCAGTTCCTTCGGCACCGCCGTGAGTTGGTTGTCTTGGAGGTACAACGTCGTGAGGTGGCGCAGTTTCAGCACCTCCGGCGGCACCTCTCGCAGTCCCAGACCGCCCAGGTTCAGTTCCGTCGCCCTTGCCTGCTCGGCATAATTGATCTTCCCCCGAACGGCCTTTTCCTGCTGCCGCGACGCGTTCGCCGCCCGTCCGTCTTCGTCCCGCTTGTGTCCCATGCGGGGAGTGTACGTGAAACCGCCGGGCCGCGCAGGATCCGCGGGGAGTCGTCCAACGACCGGCAACCAGGGGGGGCGCCCCAGAACCTGCAACGATCGGTCCGTGCGGCTCGCCCCGGAGGGGCGCGGGGGACGGGGGGGACGGGGGGCTGTAGCCGCGGGTGAAGCGAGTCTGGGGGGGCGAGCGCAACCCGTGGATGTCGAGTGCGGATGGATCGGTCGCCCCGGAGGGGCGAAGGATGCTCCGAACCGCCTCGCCCCCTCCGGGGCCGGAGTGGCTCGCTTTGCCGACCACGGGTTTCGCTCCGTGCCTCCGGCACGTCGCTCCACCCGTGGCCACAACCCCGCGCCCCTCCGGGGCGAAGTCCGGCCACCCGTCTCAGGAACACGGACCCCGCCCAAGCAGGCCACCCCATGCCCAGCACCCCCG
>JBGSIF010000123.1:0-4585 GCA_041742635.1 Phycisphaerales bacterium | reverse complement strand
CGGTGCAGCCCAAGCCCGAACTGATCCGCCCGCAGGTCTCGGTACGCCAGGTCGAGTACGGCCCGCCCGCGTGTCGTCACACCGTGCAGCCGCTCGATCCGGTCTCCGAGTTCCAGTAGTTCGTCCAGCACCCCCAAACGCGACAGCACCAGCATCCCCGTTGGTTGGATCAGCAACCCCGCGCCGATCGGCCTGAGCGACGCGGCCCGCTCTAGCAGCGTCACGCGATGCCCCGCGCGGGCGAGAAAGATCGCCGCGGCAGGCCCGGCGGTTCCGCAACCCACGATCCCGATGTGCATGATCCATCATACCGGGAATTCACGCCGCGGCGACACGCCGCGGCCAACCCGCCGGGCTACTTCACCACTACGCTGCCCGTCTCCGCCCAAGATGCCGGCACGTCACGCGACCGGCGCGCCAGCCGGTGCTTCGTCTCCCCATACACGCCACGCGCCACGCCGTTCGCCGCGGCTCGGAGCGACTCTCGCAATCCCACGACCACACGCGCTAGTTCACGAGTGCGTGCTGCATGGGCGTCGGCATCGATGATGGCGAACTCACCCGCCCGCGGCAACTCTCCGCCGCAACGCATCACGCTGTCTTCGTGACCCATCGGACTACTGACCAGTTTGGGCTTTCGCTCTGCGTCGGCGGGCGTTGTTTCGGGCGTGGTCGTTGCCGTTGTGGGCACTTCAAACGTGATCGATGCCCAGATGCTCTCCCAGTCCGCGTTCGAGTTCGCCGGCGCTGCCACCATGTGTACCGACGACACCAGCCACATTCCCGCCTTGCTCAGTTTCAGTTCCGCTCGTCCTTCGGCATCTGTTGTCGTCTTTGCGACATGCTTCGGATCATCCGGCGTGCGTGCCGCGATCATCATCTTCGCCAGCGGCTTGCCCTCGAATACAGCCCTCACCTTGAACGTAGCGTAGCCGTCGCTCCCAAACACAAGTCCGGCGGGATCAATCACAGGAATTAGTTCGTACCGTTGCCCCACTTCGCGATCAAACCGGCCCGTTGTCGGCGTCGGCGCATTCGCATCGATGACGCGCACGATCGACTTGGCACATCGAGAGTACAGTTCGCGCCCCGGCGCACCCGATTTTCCGGCTTCTGCACGCTTTGTTATGATCGCATCCAGTCCTTCTTCCTTCAGGTACTCCTCGAACTTCGCGGCTTCGAGTTCCAGCCGCGATGGACTGTTGCGGAACGCCAGCACATACACCCCGGCCGAGGCGAGTTTGATCGACCCGGCGGGATCCTTCCCGTTCACTCCGGGTATCGGCACTTCGCCCGCATCCGAAAACGCCGCAAACTGCTCGATCTTCGGCCCGTTGCGAGCGACCGCTTCGCCGGGAAAACCGTCACCGACGAAGAGTTGCACGTCCAGCGTCGAGCCTGCGTCGAGCGTGAACTTCGCGGGCTTGATCCAGAACTCGTGCGCCGGGCACGAGCCGGTGAACGATGCTGCGGCCGCACATGCCAGAATAGTCATTTTCATTTCAATATTCCTATCTTCTATGTAGTTTGCAGCCAAGATGGCCCGGTACCGCGTGCTGGTCATAGTCTGAGATATTATTAATCACAACGTGATGTCGCAGGCGACATCTCGAACAAGATATAGTTAATAATATTACATATACAAAAGGGACCCACCGGCTTCACCCGGTGGGCACCAAACACATCGATAGTGATCATTGTGGCGACGCGGAAATCGGAGTGCGCAGGTACGGGAACATCCCGTCATAGTTCTGATCGTTGTGGAACGCACCGTCGGTCAGCGGCAGCAGCCCCCCGGGTGCGCACCCGCCCGGCTGGCCCGCATCGGGAAACAGCACGCCCATCACCACACGCAGCGATATATCCACCACGTCATCGCCGGGACGCCGACCGTTCGGGAACCCAGACAAGTCGCCCCCAAGAACACCCAGTTCGGATTGCATCCCCCGCGGCCGTACCGGTATGATCGACGTATTGGTCTGGAGCCGAAGCATCTCGCCCGGCACAACCCCTGCCGGTCGGTTCAGACCATTCACCCCAGTCAGGAACGCCGCCACCAGGTCGTTCCGCGGCAGGCACGGCGCGCCCACCCCGAACCGCGATTGAATGATCGCCGGCAGCGTCGGGTTTGTTACATAGACCAGGAACTGCCCATCGTCGCGTGGGCGAGAGTTATTAAACTTGTTTTTGTCCCTGAGTCCAACGACCAGTTCGTTCACCAGCGGCATCCCCAGCCGCGACGCTTGCGTCCACGCGCCGATCTCCGTCGCCGGTCGCTCGAACGAAGGTTGCGTGCGCAGCACGCGCCCACGCGGCAGCGACGCCGTCGTCCATCCGCCCACGATCGATTGTCCCTTCGCTCCACGCAGAAAACTCGCCGGCACCTCGATGATCAGCGATGTGCAGTTGTCATCGGCGAGCGAATCTTGCTTCCCGTTCACCGGCCCGAGCGGGTTCAGGTTCAGCAGGTCGAACGCCTCACCGAGGTTCACGACAAACGGGTCTTTCCGCTGACCGACGAACACCCGCCCCAGTTCGGTTGTCCCCGGCAATCTTATATTAGTAATAAACGTCCGGGCATACTCCTCGTATGTGCCAGGCGAATACGACAGCGCGCCCACGTTGTCCGCCGGCTTGCGCAGCCGCGTTTCTCCTGTCTCGCTCTGTATCGGCAGCGATTGCCCGAAGTATTGATCCCCGTAGATCACATCCAGCGAATATGTCTCTTCGACGTTCAGAGTCGGAGCGCTAGGCTGCGAACCGGGGATCGAGCCGACATTGTACAGCGGCACCGAGACAAGCACCCCGCCGATGTCGAGTTGAATGTCCCGCAGCACATTCTCGAACTTGAACGAGAATGTAATATCCTCGCGTGCGTCCCCGTTGTTGTCGATATGCACCTGATAGAGCGCATCAGGGTCCATCTGGAAGTAGTTCGGGCCGCCATACGGCGTCTGGAACGGCTGGTAGTTCGCAACGATCGTCACATACCCGTCCCGCCCCGGCTCATACGAGTTGAACATATAAAAATCAGTCGCGTCCACCTTGGGCACTTCCGTGATGAAGGGCGCTTCGCGATGGCTCGATCCGTTTGCCGCCCCGCTCATCAGCACGAGCATCGACGCGGCGAGCAGCGGTTGTTTGAACATGTTCGACATGGACGGTATCTCCTAAACAAGTGGTTCGTTGTGCGAGCGGTCCCCCTACCGCTTCCGCGCGTAAGACCAAACACGGCACACGCACTCTCCGATCCCGCGGCGTCCATCAGGATTCATCACGCTTGTCGTTATCGAGAGCGACGGAGTTTCGCTCGTCATCAACGATCAGTTTTTGTAACTCACACAATCTCCCCTCGATTGATAATGAGTATCTTCGGAGAGAACATGCTCGGCATGTCCAAGTACTATTGTTATATCTGACACTTCTGAGGCGATCCGCAGGACGATCGAATACTGTGCGGGCTGTTTCTTCCGAGTGTTTTCAAAAACCCGATCGCCGCCGCCGACGAACACCCGCATGTTCCGGTCCTGCCCACACTCAGACTGCACACCATCCGACCGGTGTCGTGCCGGTCGCCAGTCGCGCTGCGTGCGGTGTTCTTTGCATACTTCATTCTCAATCAGGAGTTTGGCCCATGCTCGCTCGCCTCGCTTCCGCCGCACTTGCGTGCGCCGTGCTTGCCCCCTGCTCTCACGCCGATATCGAGTTCTTCGACTTCAATCTCGGCGGCGTGCAAGAAGTCCCCCCCGTCTCCACTCCCGCCTTCGGCTTCGCGTCACTCGAGTTCGACCCCGACGCGATGACCTTCGACCTGGACCTCTTCATCGACGGCATCTCGCTGGACTCGATCACCGGTGCTCACATCCATCGCGGCGCGTTCGGTACGAACGGGCCGGTCATCGTTGATTTGCTCGATCTTTCTGACTTCCTCGATGCCGGCGATGGCGTCGGGTTCCTCTCCGTGGTCGATATCCCCCTCGGTGGAGCCTTCACCCCCGCCCAACTCCGCACCTCCATGCTCTACGTCAACGTTCACACCCGCGCTCACCCCAACGGCGAAATCCGCGGCCAGATCCCAACACCCGCCGCCACCCTCCCACTCATCGCCGCTGCCTATTTCTCGCGCCGCCGACGCCGTTGATTCCACAGTTCAACGCGCGTCACGCAATGGTTCCTCTCCTGCGACCGTGCTTACTCACACTGCGGCCAGTCGCGCACGATCAACGGATCGTGCCGGTACGTCGCCGCTCGTTCTATCCCGCCTGCGTCGATCCACTTCACGCTCGCCGTGAACGGTTTGGCCCGATCGATGGCAATCACACCACTCGCCGAGTTCCAGAACACCCGTACCTCCCGACCCGGCCGCAGTACCCCAAGCCGCTTGAACACACCGAGGCTCGACACTTCAACAGATTCATCGACCCCTCTCAGTGCCCTTGAAAACTCCACGCGAATGTCTGTAGCGACTCCGTCCCCGCAGTTCGCCACCACTAAGTGAACGCGCCCCCGCTCGTACTCTATATCAAGCACAACATGCGCCGCCCGTGCCCGCTCCCCGCCATCCCCGACGGCGTCCGGTGCGCGC
>JBGSIF010000122.1:0-12429 GCA_041742635.1 Phycisphaerales bacterium | reverse complement strand
TCGCGTCCGCCTCACGCAACTTGTTCACGATCTGTTCCGGTGTGTGCCTCGTTCGCTTCATGGTCCAGAGTCTCCTGGCCGCTGCCGGCGGCCCTCGGGACTCTCATAGTTGCTGGATCAGGATTCGGGGGGCAGGTCACCGGCGCATCGGCTTCCGCAACCACGAAATCCGGTTTTGAGTTTCCAGCCGTTACTTCGATAGTCTGGAGTTGCACACCGGGAGTGATGCCTAATACCAAGCGTAAATACAGTTCGAAGAATACAGCGTCAAACTGTGGGTTGAGATTGCTACGGAGCCGGCACTCTACCTCAGTGCGAGCATCGATTGGAACGGCGTCCAGAAGTCGTCGGACTACTGCGAAACCATGAGAAATACGCTCGGTCTGCTGATGGCGTTCAAGCCAGTCGAGACGACATTCGCTAGGTCTTTGGTGATAACCATCGTCATTGACCCGAACCACGCACTCGTTGTCCGCCATAATACATTCTATCTTCCATCCGACATACCGAACGATGTTTTTTCCCAGCGGGTATCACCGATAGTATTCACTCGTGGTCTTTCACAATCCCCATTACCGCACGCAGATCATCGAAGCGACCTACGACGGCGGTGTGCTTCGCCCACTCCGGCCGCTTTCGCTCCGAGAACACGAACGGGTGCGGCTGATCGTGCAGCGAGTTGACGCCGACGACGGGGCGGATCACGCTTCGCGTGCGCAGGCAATGCGTCGGCTCAGGGACGGCATCGAGCGAATGAACTTCCAATCAACAGGTGCCTATCCGACGCGAGAAGAACTGCACGATAGCGGTTGATACGAACATTCTCATGCACGCTTGTGATGGGCGAGACGCGATGAAGCAGTCTACCGCTCTATGGCGTGTGTGGTCAAAAAAATGGCACGGTTGCTACAGCCCGTCGCCCCTCCGGGGCCAAGTCCAGCCGCAACTTCCAGAACTTTGGACGACACCCGACAACAGCGTTGGGTTTGGTCGAATAAAGAAACAGCCCCGCGACCTTCGTCGCGGGGCTGCGTGTATTCATCGGTATGGGCCTAACCAAGCGGTCAATCACCGGCGCGCCAAACTCACCCGCCCTTCGGCTCGACCTTCTTCTCTTCCTTCACCGGCGCGGGCGGCGTCGGCAGCCCGGCTTCCTTCAGCAGCGCGTCGATCTTCCCGACTTTGTCCTCGAAGGGGATCACGCGGGAACTGGGGTGCAGACCGCGCTCGCGCACGATGCCCTTGGCGTCGATGATCGCGACGTGCGGGATACCGTTGACGCCGAAGTCGGGGTTAAAGACGTCCTGCTTGGTGAACGCGATCTTCCAGTTGATGTCCTTGGTCTTGAGGTACTCGGGCATCAGGCTCATTTCGAGTTCGGGCTTGTCCTTGCAGTCGATGCGCTCGGCTTTGCCGTCCTCGGTCGTCTTGCCGGTGTTGAAACTCCCTTGCAGGCTGGTGACGCCCAGGATCACGACGGGGTACCCCTCGTAGTGGTCCTGGAGTTTCTTGACATCGGGGAAACTGCCGATGCAGGGGCCGCACCAGGTCGCCCAGAAGTCCAGCACCACGACCTTGCCCTTGAGGTCCGCCACGGTTTTGACCTGCGGGTCGAGGTTGGACCAGGTGATGTCCATCGCCGGCACCGGCTGGTTCATCAGCGTGCCCTTGTACCACGCGCCCTCGAGTTTGGTTTCGTAGCGGGGGATCATGGACTTGGTGCGGTCATCAAGCCCCTCGGCCTTACCCGCGTCGCGCACGGCGGCGAGCAGTTTGGTGCGGAACGACTGGTACTTCGCCACGTCGTCCGGGGAGACTTTCATGAGTGCGTCGAGGACGCCGGTGGCGCTCAGAACCGTCGCGGCGGGGGTGCCGGGGACGAAAACGGATTCGAGGGCGAGCAGGTCCGGGGCGAGCGTCTTGACGACGCCGGGTTTGGTGCTGCTCAGCGCGCGGAAAAGGGTCGCGCCCTTGCCGGCCTTAAGCCCTGCGGTCGCGCCGGGGTGCTTGATGGCGGCTTGAAGGAGACGGGTTTCTTCGGCTTCGTCGGTGGTGGTGCCGACAAGGCTGAGGCCCATGACGGCGGCCTCGAAGCCGCCGGCGTCGGGGGTCTTGGCCAGTTCGCCGATGCGTGTGCCGATGTCGGCGTTCTTGGTGGTGTACATCAGCACGCCGGCGTCGCTGAGCGATTTGAGCTGCGCGACCGTGAGCGAGGCAATCTCGATGTCTTTCAGTGACTCATCGGCCATCTGTGCGATAGCGTCACGCGACAGGCGCTCTTTCTTCTCCATCGCCTCACGGGACTTGGTCGTCCGGGCTTCGGCGAACGCCTTGGCGGCGTCCTGCACCTGCGCGTCTGTTGGCGGAGCCGACATCGCGGCAAGTGACACATTGGACCCCGCCAGTGCCAGCAGGCACGACGCGGACACGACCAGCAAGTGACGTTTCATTTCGAGCAAACTCCGTAAAGAGGAGACCGGGCGCAAGGTTCCAACTTGGGCACCGCGGCGGAATGTAAACAATACCGTGTGGACTCGAATCGGACAAATTCGCGGCCCCACCGGCGTAAGGATATTAAACCCGCTTGACCATGAGTCGTTCCGTGAATCTGCTATCCAGGCCTATCTTTGGTCGCTCTAAGCCATCCTAAACCCAAACGGTGTTCGGGAACGGATGGCAGTTAAGGTTGAAGCGGGTACCCTCGGGTATGTCAACCGGTATGTCAACGGGCAAGTCAACGCGGCTGCTGTATATGGTCATCGCCACGCTCCCTACACCGCAGGGCGCGGATGAGTACATCGCCTGGCTGCAAGACGGGCACATTGACGCTGTCGTCAAGGGTGGTGCGCATTCGGCGATGATCGTTCGGCTGCATGCGCCGGACTCCCCGGGCACTGTAGAGGCGGGGGGGCCGGTCGCTTCGCGCCCGGTTCGGGTGATGACTCAATATGTGTTCCCGACACAGCAGGTGTTCGATCACTATGTGCAGAAGCACGCACCCGGGCTGCGTGCCAACGGGCTCAAACACTTCGGCCCCGAAACCGGCGTGCGGTTCGAGCGGGTTCTGGGAGACATAGCGTGAGTCACGGCGCGATCAAGTTGACACTGGCGCACTCGCCGGATGCGGACGATGCATTCATGTGGTGGCCTATTACGGGGAAGGTGGACCCGGGGACCGGACGGGCGGTGTCGTTGCCGGCGATCCGCACCGGGCGGCTGGAGTTCGACGCGGTGCCGATGGACATCCAAGCGCTCAACGTGCGGGCGATGGAGCGTGGGGACTTGGACATTACCGCGATCTCGATGCACGCGCTGTCGCACGTCACGGATCGCTACGCACTCACGCGGTGTGGGGCGTCGATGGGGGATGGCTACGGCCCAAAGGTGGTCGCGCGGCCGTCGTCGAGATCGATGGACGAGTGGTTGCACGCTGTGCGTACCCGGGGCGGCGGGGGGGCGTGTGACGGGAGGGTCGCGGTGCCGGGACGGCAAACGACGGCGTTCCTGGTCTTCTCGCTGCTGCTGGGCACGACGGAGTTCGATGCCCGTCCGATGAGTTTCGAGCACGTCGTCCCCGCGGTCGTCCGCGGCGACGCGGACCTCGGCATTGTCATCCATGACGGGCAAATCACGTTCGCGCAGGATGGGCTGGTGCAGGTCGTGGACCTCGGTGCGTGGTGGCACGGGCGCACGGGTGGTTTGCCACTGCCTCTTGGGGCGAACGCGGTCCGGCGTGATTTGGACGAGCGCCTCGGGCGCGGCGTGACGGCGAGCGTGACCGGGTTGCTCCACGATTCAATCGTCTATGCGATGGAGCACTGGGAGGAATCGATCGAGTACGCGGCGACCTTCGCGCCGGGGGGCGCGACGCCCGAACAGATCGAGCGGTTCGTGCGGATGTACGTGAACGATCTAACCGCGGACATGGGTTCGCGGGGCGAGTCGGCCGTGCGGCGGTTACTGGCCGAGGGGGCCGCCGCGGGGTTCTGCCCGGACGCGGGCGGGTTGGTGGTGTTCTAGGAAAATGACAAGGGGAATTGGGCATGAAAAGCATGGTCGGTTGTCTACCTATGCTTCGTAATCTCTCATGCCCATGATTCACTCTCGCATAGCCGGCGCAGCGTCGACGATCCTCATCGTGCATCTCCCCGCGCAGTTGGTGGACGACACCGCGTCGCTCGTGCGCGACGAGGTTGCGTCGAGGCTGCCGCACGCCGACGGGGCCGGGCTGGTGCTGGATTTTTCGGAGGTTGTGCTCGTCAACTCGATCGGGATTACGTGCTTGCTTCAAGTGCAAGATCACTGCCGACGGCGAGGGGCGGGGATGCTCATCGCGGCTGTGTCGCCCGCGATCCAGACCTTCTTGATCCAACTCAAACTTGCGAAACGTTTTCCAGCGATGCCTGGTGTCGAGGACGCGGTGGCGGCACTGGACGCGGAGTAATGCGTTCGCAGCAGGAACTCGCCGAACTCCGTTTGGCGGGTCTGGCAAGACACGTCCGGTAACGGCTCGTGCCGCGCTTCGTCTCAAAAAAACAGCGAAATCGCGTGAGAAATACCACCGAATCTCGTTTCACCGGAAACAATGGATGCAGCGGACCTGGCCGTGGGTGATGTGTTCCCGCGGCGTGGCTCGGTTCGCAGCGTTCCAACAAGAGGAAGCATCACTATGAATCGAGTTGTATCTCCATCCAAAGGGCGTGCGATCGTTCGCGCCCTCGCCGTCGCCGCCCTCGTGTCCTTCGCCGGCTCCGCGTCGGCTCAGACCGTGGTCTTCGAGAAGTTCAACCAGTCGGGGAACTCTTGGATTGCATCGAGTCTGCAGAATGTCAGGCTGAACGGCACCGGCTCGGCGTGCGAGCGCATCGTGATCGGTGCCGGGCTTGGTGCGCCCAATACCGCCACCCCGCTTCCGATCAACGAAGGAGGCGACAAGGAAGGACGGTTCTTCGAGTCCGGCGGGGTGTTCGAGGGGTCGTTTGCGTTGATGCCTCTCCTTCCCGACAACATCCTGACGGATTCGTCGATCGACGGGTACGTCGCGTTCGGCGTGACCGACCTGAACGGCTCGCGCAGCGCGTCATTGTTGCTGCGGGCTTCGATGACCGACGGCGAGGTGACCGGGTACATCGCGCACCTCATTCACCGAGAAGACAACACCGGCGTCGTCTCGATCTCGGTGATCCGCGACAACATCATCGAGTCGGCGCTTGCTACTTCCGAGCCGTTCCCCATGACCACGGCCAGCGAGAACTACCACCTGCACTTCACGGCCAACGGGCCGGAACTCATCGCTCGGCTGAACCGTGTGGAGATCGTCGGCGGCGATGTGACCGAGACACGCATCGACCTGCGGCCCGAGGGTGGGGCGCAGGATTCGATCATCGCCGTGCATCACGAGTTCCTCAGCGGGCGCTCGGGGCTGCGTGCCTTTACGCGCAGCACGAACAGTCTGTTTTTCGATGAGTTTGACATCGTCGAGCGCGGCTGCGACAACCATGTCAGCATGGAAACCCAGACACTCGGGACGGTTTATGGAATGGCCGCGGGGAATACGCCCGGCGAGATAATCTTCACGGAAGACCTGATCCCGGTGCGGCTGTTCAACTTCGAGTTCGCGGGCGGCGGCGGGACATTCGGGAACGTCACGATCCAGCGTACCGCCGAACAGGTCGGCTTCGGACGCACCATGCAGGTGAACAACACCAACGTCGGTTTCAACTTCTCCCCCGTCGGTCGGGCCGGTCGGGTCTCGATCGAGTTCGGCGACTTCGGCGGTTTTGAAAACCTCGTTGTCAACAACAGCCCCGTCTACATCGGCGAGATCAGTGCAGTGCCCGCCGCGTTCGCGCCGGGGATCACGGCGTCGGTCTCGACAACGACCGCCGGCGGTGGGATCCGCGGCGTCCTCACGCTCGAAGGGAACATCTTCAACGTCCGCATCGGCGGGCAGGAGTTCGTCATCGACGACATCTGCGCCGCGATCGCCTGCCCCTGCGACTGGAATGCCGACTTCGTCATCAACAGCCAGGACTTCTTTGACTTTCTCGGCGACTTCTTCAATGTCAACGCCGATTACAACTTGAACGGCGTGACCGATTCCCAGGACTACTTCGACTTCCTGACGTGCTTCCTGTCGGGCTGCGTCGATGGTTGATTGTCGACGCCGCGAGACCATGGCATCGACGTAACGATGCGGTATCAACGTCTACCGCCGGGGCATATTCAATCTGGATACACCCCGGCGGTTTTCGTGCGAACGGTTGGTAACTGCATGAGGTGTGGTCAGCGGCGCGTGGCCTGTTCGCGTGCGTTTTCGTGGTGCCAGGTTGGGCCGTCGGCGGGGTTCCAGTAGTACCGCACGACGTCGCCGTTGTCTGATGTGCCGATGAGGCTGATCGTGCCCGAAGGCGAGCCAATACCGCTGAGGCCGCTCTCGATCCGTGGGGTGCCCTGGTCCACCGACGCGCCCGAGATTGACGTGACAAGCCAAGAATCAAATCCTGGCACCCACCAATAATTCACAAGGTCGCCCGACGGCGTCACGCCTGCAACGTTGAGCGCGCCCCACGGTGTGACGAAACTCGCCAGGCCAACCTCTGAGAGCGTCGGCCCGGAATAGGCCTGCGTTAGATCGGTGTTTTGCCAGTTTCCATCCCCTAACGCTGGCGCCCACCAGAGCACTACCGCGTGGCCCGAGACATCGATCCCCGCAAGATTGAGCCCGCCCCACGGCGTGACATAGGCGCTCAGTCCGGCCCCCGGCAGCATCGATGGCGTGCCCCGCTCTTCACTCAGATTATTCGCAAACCAGTGCCGCGCGCCCGGCGCCCACCACACCGCGTGGATATCTCCCGACGCATCAAGCCCGGCTATGTGCAGCCCGCCCCACGCGGCTACGTAGGGCACCAGATTCGACACAATGGCGGGCGTTGTGATGCCGTTGGGGGTGAGTTGCGTTGCCGAGATGTTCATGTACCCCCAGGTGGGCACGCCGCCCGTCGTGGTGCCTGTTTGGAAGTAGCGGACGAACTCGCCGCTCGGATTGATGCCGACGATGTTGACGAGTCCATCGACGCTGGTGAAGACCGTGGATTGGCCCGTGATCGTGCTGATCCCCGGGGTTGTGGCGAGTTCTTCGGTCAGGTTCCGCGCGCCGGGCGTGGTGTCGGAAACATCGATCACGAACAGCCCCGCAGACGAGGCGATGGAAACGTAACTGTCACCATCGCGGGGATCGACCCATGTGCCGGTGGCACCGGCTCCGACGGAGACGGGGATGCCGGGTACTGCTTCGTCGGCGGTCTGGGTAGTCCAGACGCCGGTGCTGCTGCGCTGCAAGATGACCGGGCGGCCGGTCGAACTCACATAAGTGATCGTAGTGCGACCCGCGGCGTCGGCGGAAGCGTGCGTCGTCGCACCAAGGCCGCTACCCAGTAGAGTCTCGGAACTGATGCGAAGATCATCGATGGTGCCGGTGCCGCCAATGTTCTGCACACGAAACTCGATGGAGGCGACCGCCGCGCCGCTGGTGTCGTAGCCGGGCAACGCGGCAAAATCAGCAAGGATGGACCTTTCGTACCTTCCCGTGCCACGAGAGAGGAAGATTTCGTGGTAGCCACTGGTCGTCGGCAGGGGAGTGTCGGCATCGGCATGATCGAAGATGTAGACGACCTGATTCCCACGGTTGTCGGTGAGACGCACAAAGGCCATGTCGCCACAGGGGGCCGTGCAGCCGCTCACGCCCGGCTGAGGGGACACAAGTTCGCTCCAGGCAGAAAATGACAGGGTCGTGGCGGATGACATCGGCACGGCCACGTTGGTGCGTGTGAGCCACGCCGCCGCAGCGGTGCCAGTTGAGACGCGAGCCGTCTGTGAGGCATTGCGCGACAACGTTTGGGCGCGGGGGGATCCAGGCTCGGTCGCTGCGAACTGCCACGCGCCTTCGTCGCCGGTGATGGTCTGGCCCGGCGTGAGCGTGCCGCTCGCGGTGCTATTCCATCGCTCATGGAATGTAACCTGCGGGGTCGGCGTGGCCGCGGGGATGGTCTGAGTACCAGCGTACAACCCTGCATGATCGATCAGCAGAGAGATCGGTGTCGTGATGATCCCGCCGGAATACGCGGCGTCCGTTTCGATTGTCAGGAACCACGCCAGCATCGGGGTGGTGGAAAAATCCTGTGCATCGTTCCCCGAGCCGACGTTCAGGAATGAACTGAGGGGTATGTTGTAGACGTTCGTGCCGGACGAAATGAAGATGGCGTCGGATTCCCACTGATCGTCGCCGACATCAGGGTCGATGATCCCGTCGGCGTCGTCGTCTTCACGCAGCGTCACTCGAAATGAGAGCGTCCCTTGTGCGGGTCCGTGGATCGTGATGCTGAACGTGTCGGCACCGGACGACACCGCGACATTCGGGGGCACGATACCTAGCGTCCCGAACCCGGCCCCGGCGCGTGTGAAGTTCGCGTCGGGCTGAAAGCCGATGTTCAGCCGGCACGAGTTGCCGGAGTGGACGATCTCCGCATCGAGCGAAGCCGACGCATCCGACACGCCGCCGAAGAACGTAAAGAGCGCCCCCAACTCGCTCCCGGAAGTTTCAAACTCCGAGGGCATGCGCACTTCGGTCTGCGCCCCAGACTGCCCCGCGGCAAGCCCCAACAGAAGCGAGCCAATCAGTGTGAACATCGAGAAAGCCCGTGACATGGTCGTGGTCCTCTTAGATCGGGTAATGCTTTGGATAGCAAATAGAACACCTCCGCGTGCTTGCCGCGCGGCGGGCACATTGGGCCGGTACAGGTGGGGTTTGGCAATGTAAAAGGATTACTGGAACGTGCCGGTCAGTGGTCCGACCGTGATCGTGTCGCCGGATTGGATCCGCGCGAACGTGAATGAGTGAAACTCGATCTCGGCGCGCCCGAGGCGGTTCGCCGTGATGGTCCCGAACGTTCGCCCGTTGATGATGATGGGGTATACGGTGCCGGGTGTCGCACGCTCGATCTCAACCTTGAATCGTTGCTGAAGCCCGCCGCTCCGCTGACGCTCGCGGTACACGGCTTTGGCGGTGAGTTGGTTGTTGCCGCCCATACGAGCGATGAGCCGCAGATCGTTACTCCCACCACCATTTCCACCCCCACCTCCGCCGGCGTAGGTCTGGACGGGCAGCGCGGCGGTCGAGATTCCAACGAGCACGATCAGCGCGAGTACGAGGCGTTTGAACATGATGGGGGCCTTTCGTTTGTTATCACAGGTAGCCGGTAAAGCGGAAGTGCTTGTTCGCGTCCTGTGTAACCACTACCCAACCAGTGGCAATCGCTGTGCCAACACACGGCCATCATTAGTCTGCCCTTCGAGCCGCGAACTGGCTGTTTTAGTCATCTTGTGAGTGCTGACCCCCGTTGCGCCGGCTGTTTGGAGACAGATGTATCGGAAACCACCTGAACCAGAAACTCAAAAAGAGAACAACCCCTTGGACGGGGCTGTTGAGGTCAATAGATGGACACTATTTTGTGTCGTACAAGTTATGGCCGGATCGTCGGCTCGGGGGTCAGGTGGCTGGAGCGATCAACGAGCCAGAAGCGACCGAGATCCTCGACGAACATGCGTCCGTTCTCGTCGGCCATCAAGGCACCCGCGTTGTCCATGTCCACCTGGCGCTGGTAAAGCGTTTCGAGTTCAGGGGTCACGTCGGCACGGATCTGGGCATCGCGTGTATCCGCCGCACACCCGCCCAAGAGCGAGGCAGCGGCAAGGGTGCCGAGGATTGAAATCGTGGACGTGCGGGATTTGGACATTCAGAAACTCCTAGAAGAAGGGGAGTTGTACCGTATTCACGGGGATACGTCAAGTCGGGCGGCATCTGGAAAACAGAACAATGTCTCAATCGAGCCGGATGCTCGCACGGCACGTTGTTGGTCCGCACGCACGGGGCGGCTGGTTCCGTCGATTTGTAGGCGGGGGGGGCATGAAAAGCAAGGACGCGGGAGCCTGGCGTCAAACGGCAGGCCCAAGACGATCAAGTCGAGTGTGAAACTCAGCCCATGTCCTGCGAAACACCCTGCTGCGACATGCCGGTGATACGGGCCTCAAACGCGGGCTTGCCGTTGACGATCCCCTGCACGTCTGAGATAAACCGCTTGGGGCTGAACTTCACGTCCTGGCACAGAATGTACAAATGATCCCCCGGGACCACCGCCGAGCGGAACGTCGCGTCCTCGATCCGGATGAACACGGGTACCTTGACGTGCGTGAACCGGGAGAGGTACATGTAACTGCCCAGTTGGGCGGCGGTCTCGATCATCAGCACGCCGGGGAGCAGTGGCACGTTCGGGAAGTGCCCCTCGACCCAGAACTCGTCGGGCCGGACGACCTTGAGGCCGATCGCT
This sequence comes from Phycisphaerales bacterium, assembly GCA_041742635.1. Taxonomy (GTDB): domain Bacteria; phylum Planctomycetota; class Phycisphaerae; order Phycisphaerales; family UBA1924; genus JTS-AC122. The sequence goes on along the minus strand of JBGSIF010000122.1, from coordinate 2,044 downwards.
CGTCGGTAGTCTTCTTCGTGCCAGACGATGTAATCGAGCAGGGCCATGTGCCCACGGTGTGGGTTCAGGCGTGCGATGTCGTTCCGGCTCTTTTTCCGAGCGTTGAGGTCGATCCCCGAGATATCGAAGAGCGGCGGTCGGATCGCCGCGGCGGCACGCGGCGCGCCGGGCAAAGTTCCCCCGCCGTTGGTCTCTGGCGGCGTGGACCCCAGCGCCGCGGCGGGCGTGGGGGGGGGTTGATGGGGTTGTGTCGAAACGCTCGACATTCGTTCGTGTCCTTACTTGTCCTGTGGCCCGTCCTTGCCGGGCTCGTCCTTGCGGAGTTCCAAAAGGCCTTCACGGATGTCCTGAGCGGCGGCCTTGATGTCCTGCATCACTTTGCGAACGCGGGTCTGGGCAGCGCGGTTTCCCCCGGCGGCTTTTTCCAGGTCCGCTTCCACTTCCATCACCATTGATTTGAGTTTTTGGTAGGCTTCCACGCGTGAGTTCTTTCCTGTTGCTCAAGGCATCCGGCGCATCGGGGTCGCTCCGGCGTCATCTTCGCCCCGCCCAGTATATGTAGGCTAAGGGGCCAAGAAAACCAGCCCGCGGGCCGGGCACAACGTATCTCGGCCCCGTCGGGGAAGTGTGGTCCCTCGGGAACTCTCTCCCGGCGGGCCGGGGCATCGTCCAAGCAGGGGTGCCGCGAAGCCGGCTCAGTCGCACCCGGCGAAGAACGCCGCGACGAAGTCGAAGAAGTCCTGGCTGTTGGTCGTCATGTCGGCGTTGAAGTCGGCGTCCCCCTCGAACAGGTCGCCGATGAAGTCGAAGAAGTCCTGCGAGTTCAGCACGGTGTCCATGTTCCAGTCGGCCTCGCACGCCGGGGGAGGCGGCTGGAACTCGAACGCGCCGATGTCCACGACCGGCGCGGGGCCGACCCCGCTGTCCGCGGTCATCGCATCATCGACCCGCCGGGGGTTCCCGTCGAAGTCGGTCGTCACGCCCCCGCCGATGTCGCTGTTGCGGCCGGCGTCGATGCACGGCGAGCCTGCCGCGAGCCGCAGGTTCCCGTTCACGGCGTCGATGAAGAGCGGGTTGGTGCTGATGTTCCCCGTCCCGGCGAACCCGCCCTGCACGCAGGAGTACACGACCGTCGCGCCGCCGGCGAGTTGGTTCACCGTGCTGCCACCCACCCCGGTGTTGAGGTAGACGATCGAGTTGAAGAGCCGGACCTGCGACACGTCGTTCAAGATCGCGCTGCCGCTTGCCGAGGTGGTGTTGCGGGCGATGGTGCAGCCCCGGAGGGTGGCGATGGAGGAGGTGGAGACGAAGAGCGCGCCGCCGCCGCTGGCCCCGCCGGAGTTCTGGCGGAAGACGCAGTTGGTGAAGTTCGGGTTGCACCCGCCGAACACCTCGACCCCGCCCGCGCGGGCCGCGCTGTTGGAGACGAACGCGCAGCGGACGAAGGACGGGCTGCAGGTGTCGAACATATCGATCGCCCCCCCGAACGCGCCGCCGATGTTGGATTGCCAGGTGCAGGCCTGGAAGTTCGGGCTGGACTGGCGGATGTACGTCCCCCCGCCGCCGAAGGTGGAGCGGTTGCTCACGATCCGGCAGTTGCGGACGCTGGCGTTCGAGCCGTTCAGGAAGATCAGCCCGCCCCCTTTGTCCTGGTCGCTCGCGGTCGCGCCGTTGGCGTTGCCGGCGGTGATGGTGAAGCCGTCGAGGATGGCCGTCGCGTTCGCGCCGTTGCCGTTGACGACGTGGAAGGAGTTGTCGGTGATGACCGGGTCGTTCCCGGCGAGGTCGCCGGAGAGGACGGTGATGTTCGAGGTGGAGTTGCGCTGGTCGCGCGCGGTTTCGGTGCCGATGAAGCCGCCGTAGACCTGGACGCCCGAGCGGAGATTGAACGCGACGGCTCGGGTGAGCGCCGCGGTGGGCTTGTAGGTTCCCGCGGCGACCCAGACCTCGTCGCCATTGACCGCCGCGGCGAGCGCGCGGGCGAGTGAGTCCGTGCCGCGGTAGGCGTCGGCCCATGACACGCCGGTGTTCGCGCCGGTCGTGA